>CAIJFC010000071.1 GCA_903819815.1 uncultured Bacteroidota bacterium | reverse complement strand
TTTCCAAATTTCAGTTGAAGAATAACCACGACTGTGTTCTAAATGCACACAAATTGCATTGTATCGAATTTGCTTTGAAAGCATTCCGTTATTAAACATTCTCTCCCCCATTTCTCGATCTTCTCCCCCATATTGCATTTCATTATTGAAACCATTTACTGCTAAAATATCATTTTTCCAGCCCGAAGAATTGTGGCCGTTCCAAGATCTTTTTGTTGGAGTAATCCAATTCATAAATTGAGCTATAATTTTATTATTAGTCAATTTAATGCTTTTGAAATTCAAGTTAAATCCATTTTTTTTCAACCAAGATAGCTTAAAACAATTTGAATTTATTATGTCATTTTCTGAAATTAATTTAGAAATTAAAAGCGGTAATTTAAAATAGCCACCTGATAAAAAATAGCCAATTTCTCTCTTTTTTAGATGCATTTCAATAAAATCTTTTCTAGGAATACAATCGCCATCGGTAAAAATTAAATAGTCAGAATTTGACTTTAAAATGGCTTTATTTAAGATTTTTGTTTTTTGGAAACCATGGTCTTCATGCCAAACATGGATAATTGGATTTTTAAATTTAGTGGAGAATTGTGAAATTAACTCTTTAGTTTCAGAAGTAGACCCGTCATCAGCAATTACAATTTCAAAATCGCACTCCGATTGGACACTATATCCAATTAGTACCTTTTGCAACCATTCAACTTCATTGTATGTTGTGATAATTACTGAAACTTTCATTTTTTCTTTTGAAAAGTGAAAATACTATTTTTTCACAACTATTTCTTCCAAAATTTCAATTTCTTTTTTAATCTTCTTTTTATGAAGTATTGATTTTGAAAATCGGTTGTCATTTTCCAAAGTGTTCGAAAGATTAATTCTTCTGATTCTCCGGAAACAATAGCATATTCATTACTCATTATTTTAACCATTTCCTCTTTGTAAGTCAATCTACATAGATTTTTCATTCGAATATCAAAAGACATAGAATTGTGAAATATCATTCTATTTAAATCTACTAAGAAAAAATCATAATTCCCATTTTCGTTTTTTTTAATCAATGTATTTCCTGGAGAATGATCTAAAAATTCAATTCCTTTTTGGTGTAATAAATAGGAAAAACGAGTAAATTGTCTTAAAATTATTTCATTTTCAGGAAATTCAGGTATTTGAACTAATTCTCTAAAAGTTAAATTACATTCTAAATGTTCGCTTATATAATAGCTCTTTTTTAATCCAAATAGAGAAAAACTTTCAAAATAAGCTATCGGTTGTGGGGTACCGATTTCATTTTCTAAAAGTTTATTGGCATATTCAAATGATCTTCTCGCTTTTGATTTTCTAAAATACCGATAAATTATAGCATTTAATAGATGTGGTTTTTTAAATGATTTTACGTTTACCTTGGTAGAATCTAAATCAAATAATTTGATTGTATTTCTATTTCCATCACCAAAAATAATTCCTGAACTATTGAAATTATTGATTAATTCAACAATTTCACTTTTTTTAGATTGGTATAATGGGTGGAAATTTGACTTCATATAATAAAATATAGAATGAATTATTTAAATAAAAATTTAAACCATTGACCAAAGTTCTTTTGTCTTATAAAACTCTTTGAAATTTGCAAACTTTTGGTATTTGCAACTATATCTTTAATTTCTTGAATTTTGTTTGTTGGAAAATAACTTAATGTCTTCCATCTTTCTGGTTCAATATAATAAAAATCGGTCAAGTCTTGATAATTATTTTCGTTAACTGAAATCCATTTATTTAGGAAATCTTTATTTACATCTATATTATGCGACCAGTTTTCTAATTTGAAACGTAATTGTTCCTCTGACCTAGCAACAGATTCATGTAAAACCAAACTGTCTAAATAAATCACTCTTTCATTCGTTCTTCTTGCATTTTTATAATTCGGATAATTGGTAGCAAAAACCGATTTTTGTGGTTTGTCAATGTATAAAATACCGTTTTCGGTGTATTTATAAATAATCAACCAAAAAGCAAATATTTGAATTTTATTTTTTTCAGGATGATCTAAATAAGAATCGTATTTTCTTAAATCATGAACAAATTTTTCAAAATCGATGAAATACTCATCAGAATCAACTTGAATTAACCAATTCCCAATTCCCATTTTTTGCGAAAGCATCGTACGTTCCCGAGTATCATTTTCTAAAGTTGAAAGCTCTGAGCGATAAAAATCATCCTCATAAATTTCAATTTTATTATCGGTATCGAATTCTTTCAACCAACTATAAAATTCAGCTTCAATAGTAAATTTTTGACCTTTCCATGTAAGTAATTCTTTATCTACGGCAAGAAATATTCTATCAGCCGTTTCATAAACTGGCGGCAATGAATGTTTTAATAAATCATAATCGTAAGATAATAGAAAACCGACGTGAATTTTTTTCATAAATTTTGGTGATAAATAACTTAAAATCTCAATATTATCGTTGAATAGTAGACTTTGGCAAAAAAATCAAAATAATATTTATTATTGCTTTCAAAAATTTCCAGGCCAACTTGTGTTTTTTAATATGTTGGTATTGCAAAAATCGTTTGGAATTTAACTCATTTACGTCTTTATAATCGTCAATAAACATTGGAAAATATTTTTGTAAAGATTCTAATTTTTCTTTTACAAATAAGTCTGCAAATTTCGGATTAGAAGAAATGCCAGTAAAATCATAATCGGCAATCGTCTTTTTTAAATATTTTGTAGGCACGTTAGCATAACAAATAGTATAAACGAAAAACTCCCAATCAGAAGCTATTTTATAATTTTCATTATAATAAAAGTAGGTTTCAAAAAGTGATCTACGGATAAATGTAGATTGGTGATTGATTGAACTGGAGTAGAAAAAAGAAAAGGAAAGTTTTTCAGGGTACGTTTTTAATCGTTTATAATTGGGACTAATTTTATTATTATCACCATAATAAATATCATAATCTGAATTTAAATCGGTCGAAATATCTTTCAAAATAGTATTTGAAACAAAACAATCACCTCCATTCATAAAGAGTACAAATTCCCCTTTTGCAGCTTTAATACCTTTATTCATTGCATTAAAAACACCGCTGTCTTTTTCACTAACCCAGTAATTAATTTTGGATTTATTTTGTTCAATAATAGCTAAACTTCCATCAGTACTTCCGCCATCTATTACAATAAATTCGTAATCATCAAAATCTTGATTTACAACACTTTCTATAGTTTTACTTAAACCAATAGAATCATTATAATTAACAGTAATAATTGATATTTTTGACATAATTATATAATCAATAACTTATGAAATATACTGAATTTAAATTTTATTAAAAGAATTTAGGAATTGCAACTTCTTTGAATTTTTCACAAACAAATTTTATTTTCTCTTCATCTAAATACAAATGATTTGGTAAATAAAGTCCGTAATCGTGAATAACATCTGCAACCTCTAAAGGAGTATGTCCGTATTTCTTAATCCAAAAAGGTTGTTTTCCCATACTACCGCAAATTAATGGCCTTACTTCAATATTATTTTTCTTTAAATGATTGAAAACTTCCATTCTGTTTTCAACAATTGTTCCGTAAGCAAATGAAGATAATTTAGAAAATTTACTTTCTTGTTTCCAATATTTACCTTCTAAATACTTATTGTAAAAATTATAATTATTTTCTCTAACTTTTATGATCTCATTCATTTTATCCAATTGGCCGATCCCAATAAATGCATTTAGATCGGTTGATCTAAGGTTGAATCCCGGATAATAAAAAGTATAAAATTCTCTAACATCGTCGATATTGTATTCTTTTTTCCACTCTTCTTTAAAGTTAGAATCTACATCTCTAGACCAACCGTGAGAACGAATTGAAAGCATTAAATTGTACAATTTTGTATCGTTAGTAGTTACTGCACCACCTTCAATTGTTGAAATATGGTGGCCATAATAGAAAGAGAAAGAACCTGCTAAAGATAAATTACCTGCTTTTTTTCCATTAACATCAGAAGTCCCAAGTGCTTCGCAAGCATCTTCAATTAATAGTACATCGTATTTTTCACAAAGTCTATTAATTTCATCCATATCGTTCAAATGCGCTAAAACGTGCACTATAATTAACAAAGCGGGTTTTTCTTTGATGAAAATTTCTTCCAGTTTAACTGTATCAAGTCCTAAATTTACATTATTACTATCGCATAATAAAACATCAAATCCGAACTGTAAAAATGGAGAAAGCGTTGTAATCCAACTAATTGCAGGGACAACCACTTTTTTATTTCTTAAATAATTACCTTCCAAAAGTGAATAAGCCATCAATAAATTTGCCGAAGAACCACTGTTTACCATCACACAATGTTTGGTTCCGGTAAAACTTGCGAATTTCTTTTCAAATTCAACTACTAAAGGCCCTTTTGTTAATTGCGGGGAGTTAGGAATCCATTCGCTTAACGCTAAAAGTTCATCGTGGGTTATAGTATTTTCTGCTAATCTTATCATTATTTTACTTTTTGATTTTATTGATTTTAATAAGGTTCTTTTTTATTTTGTAATAATATTTTGCCAGATAATAAATCTTAAATGCGGCTATAAATTTATTTATATAATAATAAATTCTCGCATCTTGGTAAGCATTTTTAATTCTAGCTCTTTTCTTTTTATCGGAATCGGCATTTACAGTAATTGAATTTTCATGTGCTCTAAATACTGCCAATGGTTTGTTTACATATCCAAAAAACTGATAGTCAACACAACTCATTAATGAAAAAAGAATGTCTGGTCCTACTCCGTGATAATGATTTTTTGAAAATGGAACTTCTCCCACAAATAATGAGTCTAATAAAATTTGCTTTCTAAAAATACCAGCACCTGGCGAAGTTAATTTTTTAATATTAAAATCTGAAAGTTTTTTGGAAGGAAAAATACCGGTTTCATTAGTTAGTGTAAATAAATTTTCACCGAATTTTTTTTCATTTTCAAGATATGTAATCGCATCAGAAAAAACGCAGCCAACATTTTCGTTAAATAATTGCTGACATTCTTCTATATAGGTTGGATAAATCCAATCGTCATCATAATTAATATGAATTAGATCATTTTTTGCATGTAAAATTCCATCAAGCCAACAAAAATGTACGCCAGAATCTAATTCTCTGCGGATATATTTTATTTGATCACCATACTTTTTAACTACTTCAGGTGTATTATCTGAGCTTCCATGATCACAAACAATAATCTCACAAGGATGAGTTTGAGCAAGACAAGAATCGATACATTCGACCAAAAAATCAGCTCTATTAAAAGTTGGAATTATTATTGAAACTTTATTATTCATTCGTTTTTAATATTTTATTTAATAAAGAAATATCAGCATTTAAATGATTTACCTTTTCTGTTTCATCAATATCAAAAATCAATTCTACAGGTGAAATACTTTTTACAAAATCTATAATTTTAGTTGACTTTCCAGAAGCAATATTTACAATTCCAACATGATTAATTATAACTAAATCAATAATTCTGTCACAAACTGCTTCTGCATATAAAAAATCCCGAGTTGAATTTGCTCCAAACAATTTAAATGGCTTAGATAAATCTTCGCATTGAAACCTATTTAACAAATTTGGATACAAAAATGGGGGATTTTGAGATTCATGATAGAAGCTAAAAATTCGACCAATACATAAATTTAGTGACTTGTTTTTAGTGCTATAATCGAGTAGTAATAATTCGGAAATTCTTTTGGTTAAACCATAGGAATTAATAGGGTTGATAAGATCTGTTTCTTTTAAAGGTAGCGAAGAACTTTCGTAAACATGGCTTGTACTCGCATAAAAAACGCCCATTGAATGATCTAATTTACCGATAGCTTTTACCAGATTAATGGTGCCCGAAACATTAACTTCATAAGCTTCGGCGATATTATTTTCAACGTCCGAAACTGCAACTTTAGATGCCAAATGAATTACATAATTGATTTCATCTGATTTTAGCCAATTAAAAATAGCAGTTTCATTTCGAATATCATCATTAAAAGTTGAAAAATCTATGTTTTTACTTTCTAATTTTTGACAAATAATTCTTCCTAAAACGCCTTTAGATCCTGTAATTCCTATCATTATTTGATTATTGCTAAGAAATGTTTAAAAACTATGATTATAAAAATAAATGCAGTTCTTAAATATTCTAGCAAATGTAATTTAATTAATAAAAATAACAATACGATTCAATCAAAAAAGGTTGGGTTTCTATAGGAATTTAGTAATATATTTGCTAAAATTTTCAAATAATGAATTCAGATATAAACCAAGAGGTTCATAAAGCGTTCGAAATTATTAAAGAAGGTGGAATAATACTTTACCCGACCGATACCGTTTGGGGAATTGGTTGTGATGCCACAAATTCAGATGCTGTTGCCAAAATATACCAATTAAAACAACGTGAAGAAACGAAAAGCATGATTGTTTTAATGAATGGGGAGAAAATGATTTACAATGTATTTAAGGAAGTTCCTGAAGTTGCTTGGCAAATTATAGATTTATCGGAAAAGCCAACCACAATTATTTTGGATCAACCGAGAAATGTCGCTCCCAATTTAATTGCTTCAGATAAAACATTAGGAATTCGATTAGTAAAAGAGCCATTTTGCTTTAAATTAATGGAGAAAATGAAAAAGCCATTAGTTTCAACTTCTGCAAATATTTCTGGACAACCCACCCCAATTGCATTCAAAGATATTAGCCAAGAAATTATTAAAGGTGTAGACTATGTTGTAAATTTGCACCAAGATAAAATTGCAGGAAAACCTTCTACTATAATTAAACTAACGAGCGATGCTCAGGTTAAAATTATTAGGAAGTAACCTTTTTTTATAATTATACGCCACGAATTAACGAATTAAAATGACAAAAATTATTTACAAAGACGAAAGTTACAAATTGATGGGTATCTTGTTTGATATCCATAATAATTTAGGTAAGGGTTTTTCAGAAATTGTTTATAAAGATGCAATCGAATACGAATTTGAAAAATCTAAGATTTTTTTCGAAAGAGAAAAAGAATATCAAGTAAAATACAAAGAAGTGTTTTTAAAACATAAATTTTATGCCGATTTCGTAGTATTTAATACGATTATTTTAGAATTAAAATGCTGTAAGTCAATTACTGATTCGCACATTGCGCAAGCAATGAATTATTTGAAAGTCTCAGAAAATAAATTAGCAATAATTGTAAATTTCAACAGTGACTCACTAGAATATAAACGAATAATAATATAAAAATTCGATTATTCGTGGCAAAAATGCCCGTAATTAAGTGGTAAAAAAAATGAATAATATAATAGCATTACAAAACCCTATCTTTAAAATAATAGAACAAGCAAGTGCAGAACTAAACATCGAAAGTTATGTTATAGGTGGCTTTGTGCGTGATTATTTATTAGGAAGAGAATTTAAAAAAGACATTGATATTGTTGCCATTGGAAGTGGAATTGAATTGGCTTTAAAAGTGTCAGAAATGCTTCCAAAAAAACCAAAAGTTCAAGTTTTTAAAACCTATGGAACTGCAATGTTGCGCTTTGAAGACACCGAAATTGAATTTGTAGGTGCACGCAGAGAATCCTATCATTTTGAAAGTAGAAACCCTGTAGTTGAAAATGGAACCTTAGAAGACGATCAAAACCGACGTGATTTTACCATCAATGCATTAGCAATTTCCTTAAATAAAAGCAATTATGGTGATTTATTAGATCCGTTTAATGGATTGGAAGATATGAAAAATAAAATCATCAAAACCCCACTTGATCCTGATATTACCTATTCTGATGATCCCTTGCGAATGCTCAGAGGGATCCGTTTTGCTAATCAGTTAAACTTTGAAATTGAAGAAAAATCTTTGCAATCTATTGCTAATAATAAGGATCGAATAAATATAATTACCGGTGAACGAATTGTTGACGAGTTGAACAAAATTCTATCTACCGACAAACCATCAATTGGATTCCTTTTGTTATACAAAACGGGGCTTTTGGATATTATTTTACCTGAATTAACCGCATTAAATCAAGTAGAAGAAATAGAAGGTCAATCGCATAAAAACAACTTTTATCACACTTTGGAAGTGGTAGATAATATTTGTCCAAATACCGATGATGTTTGGCTTCGATGGTCGGCATTATTACACGATATTGGCAAAGCGCCAACAAAAAAATTCAATAAAAAACAAGGTTGGACTTTTCACGGACACGAGTTTTTGGGTGGTAAAATGGCAAAAAAAATCTTCGAACGCCTTCATATGCCGCTAAATCACAAAATGAAATTTGTACAGAAAATGGTTATGATGAGTTCGCGACCAATTGTACTTTCTGAGGATATGGTTACCGATTCTGCAGTTCGAAGGTTGGTATTTGATGCTGGGGAAGACGTGGACGATTTAATGACTTTATGTGAAGCAGATATCACCACGAAAAACCCAAAGAAATTCAAGAAATACCATAATAATTTTGAAATTGTTCGAAAGAAAATTATAGAAGTAGAGGAACGTGACCATGTTAGAAATTTTCAACCGCCAATTACAGGTGAAGAAATCATGACCTTATTTAATTTAAAGCCGTCGCGTGAAATTGGAGTTTTAAAAGAAGCCATAAAAGAAGCTATTTTAGAAGGTGAAATTGCAAATGAATACGAAGAAGCTTATGAATTTATGTTAAA
>CAIJFC010000070.1 GCA_903819815.1 uncultured Bacteroidota bacterium | reverse complement strand
TTTTTTTTAGGCAACTATTATTTACTCAATTCAACGAAATATTTATAAAATAATGGAATCGTTTCAATCCCTTTTAGGTAATTGAAAATACCAAAATGTTCGTTTGGCGAATGAATGGCATCACTGTCCAATCCAAATCCCATTAAAATAGTTTTGCTTTTTAGTTCTTTTTCAAACAACGCTACAATTGGAATACTTCCTCCGGAACGAACAGGAATTGCGGGCACTCCAAACGTTTCGGTGTAAGCCCTATTTGCGGCTTTATAGCCAATACTATCTGTTGGTGTAACATATCCCTGACCGCCATGATGAGGGGTAACTTTCACGGTAACTCCAGCAGGCGCAATATTGGCAAAGTGTTTTGTAAACAATTCGGTGATGTTTTCCCAATCTTGATTTGGAACCAAACGCATCGATATTTTTGCGAAAGCTTTACTTGCAATAACTGTTTTAGCCCCTTCGCCAGTATAACCTCCCCAAATACCGTTTACATCTAATGTTGGTCGGATGGAATTTCTTTCATTGGTTACATAACCTGTTTCTCCATAAACGTCGTTTAATTCCAATGCCTTTTTGTAATTTTCTAAATTGAAGGGTGCCTTTGCCATTTCAGCACGTTCTTCAAGTGATAATTCTTCTACATTATCGTAGAAACCAGGAATCGTAATGTGGTTGTTTTCATCGTGAAGTGACGCAATCATTTTTGAAAGCACGTTGATAGGATTGGCAACAGCCCCACCGTATAAACCAGAATGCAAGTCACGATTAGGACCGGTAACTTCCACTTCTACATAACTCAAACCACGTAAACCAGTGGTAATTGATGGTTGCTGGTTGGAAATCATTCCAGTATCCGAAATCAAAATCACATCGCATTTTAGTTTTTCTTGGTTGCGTTCTACAAACCAGCTTAAGCTTTTAGAACCCACTTCTTCTTCGCCTTCAATCATAAATTTCACATTACAAGGCAAAGAATTCGATTGCACCATATATTCTAAGGCCTTTACGTGCATGTACATTTGCCCTTTGTCATCGCAAGCACCTCTTGCAAAAATGGCACCTTCAGGATGAATATCCGTAGTTTTTATTACAGGTTCAAATGGAGGTGAAGTCCAAAGTTCCATTGGATCTGGTGGTTGCACATCATAATGACCATAAACCAAAACCGTAGGAAGCGATTTATCAATAGTTTTTTCACCGTAAACAATAGGATATCCGGGAGTATCACAAATTTCTACCAAGTCGCAACCTGCTTTTTCCAAACTCAATTTTACCGCATCGGCGGTGTTGAATATATCTTGAGAATAAGCGGGATCGGCACTTACAGAAGGCATTTTTAATAATTCAATTAGCTCGTTGATAAAGCGAGTCTTATTTTCTTGAACGTAGGTTTTTATTGTATTCATAGTAAAAGTGTAGTTTTTTGAATCCCAAAAATACGAAAAAGAGTTTGAAATATTTTTATAATTTATTGTCCTTAATTAATTAATAAATTTTATATTTGCACACTCAATTTTGCGGATATGGTGAAATTGGTAGACATGCCAGACTTAGGATCTGGTGCCGCAAGGCGTGTAGGTTCGAGTCCTATTATCCGCACTTTTTAAATGCAATTATCTAAAATAAAGGTAGTTGCATTTTTTAGTTTTAATAGTTGCCCAACCATTGCCCAACCATTTTAAAAATACTTAAATAATTTAGAAAATTTAAAACAATTCATAATACTTTATTTAGCAAACACATTAATGTAGAATCACGATAAAAAAAAAGCAACCGATTAGGCTGCTCTCTTTTATTTTTATTTAGAATTATTGTGGTTTTTCTTTCCAAACATAGTTTATTAAAACCCATCCGTTGTCTTCTTCATAAGAAATAAAATCATTTGGTTTTTTTAAGTTCCATTTTTCCATTGGTTTTTCTTTTAACATTTCTAATAAATTACTTTTAATAAAATCACATCCTCGACAACCTACAACTGATCCATCGCTATAATACCCTATCATTCCTCCGTTTGAAGTATATAGATATACTAATTCTTTTTTCTGCTTACTTTCTTTATTTGATATTTTTTTTGTGACTTTTTTATACGTTTTTGTTTGTGCGTTAGCACTGAATGAAGATAATACTAAAATAATTATACCAATAATAATTGTAAAATCTTTTTTGAAATTTGTTTTCATAATGTTATTTAATTTAATTTGTAATTTCAATACAACTCAAAAGTAAGAAAATATAATAACTACAAACCATAACATGACAATAAATTAATCTGTTGAGGTTGGTAAACTTTTTTTTGTTCAAAACATTCTGATAATTAATTTTCATTTATTTTCATTTATTTATATATATTTGAAATTGATAATAATTTAAAAATATTATTTATGGGATTTTTAATAGGAATTATAATTATAGTATTCATTATTGGGCTATTATCTAGAAAAAAAGGAGATAATTTTTTAGATACATTAAGTTCTGGTTGTGGAACAATTGTTTGGATAATTGTATTAATTGCTATCGCTATTTTTATTTTTACTCAAAAATAGGAGGCAGAATAAAATGGAATGCCTTAAATTTAATAGTAAATGGTTAGCGAAATGAAATATATTAATAGTACGTTGTTTGTATATTTTTTTTAGAAAAAAATTATAAATCATGATTGCTATAAAAATAAAAGAAAATAGCAAGCAGGCAAAACTATTTGTAGAATATGCTAAAAGCTTTTCGTTTGTAGAAATTCAAGATGCCAATTCAGTAATCACAAAAAGACCTCAAGCAAAATCTAAAAGCACTATTGCTATTTCTTTGGAAGAACAGAAGAAAGGAAAAACAAACTTTTATAAAAACAGCAGTGATTTATTTGATAAAGTTTTAAATGGATATGATTTTCAATGGATTTTATTCTTTCATAAGTAATTTTAAACCTACCCATAATTCCGTTTTCACTTTAATTTTCACCCACTTCTGATCAAAAAAAATAAAATAGTGAAAAAACACTTTTTTTTATAAGAATAGTGTTGATTTTTATGTTTTAAAAAATTATCTTTGCACCTTGAAAAACAAACCTAAATATTCCGTTTAGAAAATTTGTTTTTTATAAGTCTAATTAGCTATTTAATAAATACATAAGCAATGTCAAAAGTAATAGGAAAAGTATCGCAAATCATTGGGCCAGTAGTTGACGTAGTATTCAACGGTAAAGAGGTAGAACTTCCAAAAATTTATGATTCATTAGAAATCACTAAAAAAGATGGTACCTTATTAGTACTAGAAGTGCAATCTCACATCGGTGAAAACACAGTAAGAACCATCTCGATGGATTCAACTGACGGTTTGAGCAGAGGATACGAGGTGGTAGGTACTGGAAATCCTATTAAAATGCCTATTGGACCAGATGTTTACGGACGTTTGTTTAATGTAATTGGAGATGCTATTGACGGATTAGGTGATTTGCCAAAAACAGGTGACAACGGAATGTCAATTCACCGTCAAGCGCCAAGATTTGAAGATTTATCCACTTCTTCTGAAGTTTTATTCACAGGAATCAAAGTAATCGATTTAATTGAGCCTTACTCAAAAGGAGGAAAAATTGGATTGTTCGGTGGTGCAGGTGTAGGTAAAACAGTATTGATTCAGGAGTTGATTAACAATATCGCAAAAGGTCACGGTGGACTTTCTGTATTCGCAGGAGTAGGAGAAAGAACCCGTGAAGGAAATGACTTACTTCGTGAGATGTTAGAGTCAGGAATTATAAAATACGGTGAAGAATTCATGCATTCGATGGAAGAAGGCGGATGGGATTTATCAAAAGTGGATATGCCAGGAATGAGAGAGTCTAAAGCTACTTTCGTTTTCGGACAAATGAACGAACCTCCAGGAGCTCGTGCTCGTGTGGCGCTTTCAGGATTGTCTATTGCTGAATATTTCCGTGATGGCGCAGGTTCTGATCAAGGAAAAGACGTACTTTTCTTCGTAGATAATATCTTCCGTTTTACACAAGCAGGTTCTGAGGTATCGGCACTTTTAGGTCGTATGCCATCTGCGGTAGGTTACCAACCAACATTAGCTACAGAAATGGGAGCGATGCAAGAGCGTATCACCTCAACCAATAAAGGATCTATTACTTCAGTTCAAGCGGTATATGTACCTGCGGACGATTTAACTGACCCGGCTCCAGCAACTACATTTGCTCACTTAGATGCCACAACAGTATTGTCTCGTAAAATTGCTGAGTTAGGAATTTATCCTGCGGTAGATCCATTGGATTCTACTTCTAGAATATTAACGCCTCAAATTCTTGGTGACGAGCATTACGATTGCGCGCAAAGAGTAAAAGAGATTCTTCAAAAATACAAGCAATTGCAAGATATTATTGCGATTTTAGGTATGGAAGAATTGTCTGAAGAAGATAAATTATCGGTTTCAAGAGCAAGACGTGTTCAACGTTTCTTGTCACAACCTTTCCACGTTGCGGAACAATTTACAGGATTAAAAGGGGTATTAGTTGACATTAAAGATACTATCAAAGGATTCAACATGATTATTGATGGTGAACTAGATCACTTGCCAGAAGCCGCTTTCAACCTTAAAGGAACAATTGAAGACGCTATCGAAGCAGGAGAAAAAATGTTGGCAGAAGCATAATATCTAATTGCTTAAGGCTTAAAGCTTAAAGCATAAAGCATTAAAAATGATTTTAGAAATAGTATCACCAGAGGCAAAATTATTTTCAGGAGAAGTAACTTCGGTTTCTCTTCCAGGAGTTG
>CAIJFC010000069.1 GCA_903819815.1 uncultured Bacteroidota bacterium | reverse complement strand
TTTTTAAGAATATTAATAAGATTGCTTCCTATAAATCCTAATCCTCCAGTTACTAAAATCTTCATAGTATTGTTGTTTGGTTGTTCCCTTTTTAGCCCTGATTACAGTGAAAATCCTTTTTGTTTTTTCTTTAAAAACAAAAAGATTGCAACGGAAAGCAGGATTAGCTCCTAAAAAAATTATTTTAAATATTCTAAAACTAAATCGGTAATAAACTTAATTTGTTCGTCATCTAATTCGGTGTGCATTGGTAAAGAAATGACTTGTTTCGCCAATAAATTGGTTACTGGAAAATCTTCTTCTTTGTATCTCGGGTCCAAATAAGCCTTTTGAGAATGCAACGGAATTGGGTAATAAACGGCACATGGAATCCCTTTATCCAATAAATGTTGCATCAAACCATCGCGGTCGCCGTCGATGATTCTTAAGGTATATTGGTGAAAAACGTGGCAATCACAAATGTCGCAAATACTTGGTGCTACAATATTTTTATGTCCCTGAAAAGCTGCAGAATACTTGCGTGCCGCATTTTGACGGGCCGTATTGTATTGATCTAATAAAGGTAATTTTGCATTTAAAACCGCTGCTTGAATACTGTCTAAACGAGAATTTACGCCTACCACATCGTGATGGTAACGAACGTACATTCCGTGATTTACAATTCCACGGATTTTATGTGCCAAAGCATCATCATTAGTGAAAATTGCTCCTCCATCACCATAACAACCTAAATTTTTGGATGGAAAAAAGGAAGTTGAACCTACGTGACCAATCGTTCCAGCTTTCTTTTTGGTACCGTCAGAAAATTTACAATTGGCGCCAATCGCTTGGGCATTGTCTTCAATTACATATAAATTATGTTCGTTTGCGATGCGCATAATCGCTTCCATATTGGCGGCGCGACCGAACAAATGCACGGGAACAATGGCTTTCGTTTTTGGGGTAATTGCTTTTTTAATGGCTTCGATAGAAATGTTCATATTCACCAAATCTACATCGACTAAAACGGGAGTCAATTGCAATAAAGCAATTACTTCAACGGTTGCAGCAAAGGTAAAATCGGCAGTAATTACCTCATCACCAGGCTTTAAATCCAAACCCATCATTGCAATTTGCAACGCATCGGTTCCATTTGCGCAAGGAATTACGTGTTTTACATCCAGATATTCTTCTAAGTTTTTTTGAAATTGCTGAACTTGAGGTCCATTTATATAAGTATTGGTATCTAAAACTTCTTGAATAGAGTTATTTACCGTTTCTTTGATAGCTTCGTATTGCCCTTTCAGGTCAACCATTTGGATTTTTTTCATCAATAAATAGATTAAATAAGTTTTGAAATTCAAAGATCCTATTGGCTAATTTCTAACCCTTTTTCTTCAAACTGAATACAAAAATAGTTATTTAATGAGTTATATCAATGAAAATTCTATAAAGTGATGTATTTTAGCGCCACAAATTACAATCAATGTTATTTATCTATAATTTAATCGTGGTTTTTGCCGATTTTATTTTAAAAATCGTAGCGCTATTC
>CAIJFC010000068.1 GCA_903819815.1 uncultured Bacteroidota bacterium | reverse complement strand
TGATCTGAAAATTAAAATATTGATATTCGATTACAATTAATTAGTTCAATTAAGCTAATTTTAAGATCTAATTTCAAATTCTTTTTGTAGATTCTTAAAATCTTTAATTTTTTTATCTAATTTATCTTTGAAATCGATGATAAAATCATATTTTTCGTACTTTTTTATAAGATTATTAGACTTATCAATTAAGCTAAAAGCATTTTTTATTTTATCAGAATTATTATTTCGTAAATTTAGTTTATCCTGACCAATATTATAAATATCTTTATCTTTAGATTTTTCTTTACTATCTTCAATTGCTTCGATAATTATATTCACTATCCAAGATAAAATTAATCCCATTATAATACCTGGTATCAGACAAAATACACCTAAGATAAATCTCCAAAAAGTACTTGTATTACCTGGTGTTAAAAAATAATTATACGACATATACCATGTACTCGCAATTGAAATAAAATAAGATGCCGTTTTGTATAAATTAAAGTCAATTTTTTCGTTAATTTTAGATCTTAATTTGACCGAATGAGTTTTAAATTCTTTAAGTGGATTATTTAATGAATCTGATAATTCACATAGTTGTGTATAGAAATTATTAGATTCATTGTTAAAAATGGATCTCCCCTCTATCATTAATTCAAAATCTTGAAATTTATTTTTAGTTGAATTTAATCCATTAATTTTCGTTTCATAAGGTAAATTCTTTAAATCGATTACATTTTTTAAAAGATCTTCAACAAAAGATTTGTCTAAAATATCAATATTAGATATTTTATGTGTTAACAAATCAATGAATTCTTGAATATTAGAATTAATAGTTTGAGATTTAGAGTTAAGCATATTAATAACTCCAACATCATTTATTAAATCTAAATCATGTAATGCACCATTAAAAAAGCTTGGCATTTTTTGTATAGAAAAGACTAAATTTTCTACAGACTCGTTAGAAAGCTTTAACCTAGCTTGATACTTTGATAATTTAAAATAATTTTCAGGAGAACCCAATAACTTCGTTGCTTTCTTTTGGTAAAGCACAGATTCATCATATTTTCCTAAAATATAACTAGATAAAGCCGCTTTCTCATAAGAATCTGCACTTAGGTAATTTATTTCAGCAGATGATTCGTTTTGAAACCTACCACCATTCAGAATATTGACTAATCTTTTAGCTTTGGGGTCATTTTCGACGCTTGCATATTTAGCTGCTCTTAAAAAATAATCAAGTGCTAAGTTTATGTCCAAGTGCTTTTCGCAAAATAAATATATCATACCGATTCTATGCAGAACAAAATAATCTTGCTTCATAAGATTTTCTGCTTTTTTAAATTCTTCTAAAGCATCATCATATAAATCAGCATCTTTATTTGCGTTAATAAAAAATTTAATCCCTAACTCAATGGAATGAATTCTTTCTTTCTCAATATCTGGAACTCTTAAAAGTTCGGAAATATTTTGAAGCAACAGGTTAGTTAATTTATTTTGTTCAATTTGTAATTCAATATTTACATTAATAAATCTTAAATCGTTATGTATTTCAGATAATTGATTTGACAATATATTCATTCCCATGCCAATTTTTTGACCTAAACTGTTTATAGCATTTACTTGTTCTTTAGAAGCATTTTCAATGAAATTTCCTATAACATCAGCAGAATATTTAGCAAGAGACACGTCTTTTGTATAATTTAACCAAGAGTCAACCATAGATGATTTTTCATTCCACGGTCTCCAATATCCTAATACATAAGATGGTTTGTTTGGTGTCATAATTCAATATTTTTATTAAATGTGAATATACGTTAAAAAAATATTTTCAAAAAAGCTAATTGAGATATTAATTAGGAACTATTCCATTAATAATCAATTAATTAAGATATATTTTGATTTTATTATTCAATTAACTAAATTTACTCATTAAACAAATATACCTTATGAATAAGAATATTATAGAAGTATCTGGAACTAAAAATAAAATCGAAATTGATTCAAAAAGTATTTCAGAACAATTGAATTGGGATGATGCTAAAAAAGCTTGTGAAAAATTAGGAGAAGGATGGCGTTTGCCAACAAATAAGGAATTGTACGATATTTATTTTGCGTCACAAATTATGGGGGAGAAAATTGGTGATTTTGTTATTGGTGATTATTGGAGCTCAACTGAAATAAGTGAATACTTTGCATGTTCAATAGAATTCGAATCTGGTGTTGAAGACGATGATGTTCATAAAGAGAATGAATATTATGTATGTGCTGTTCGAGATTCTAAATAATAAATTTTAAAAGTTTACTATTATTAAAAATTACAATTTAGAATCTACTCAATTATTAAATAGATTATCTATCTCTGAAAAGTATTTATATAGATATTCTTTTTCATTATTTTTTGTTCCGCCGCCAGTTAGTTGCTTAAATAAAATAACTGGAGTTTTATTTAAATTATAGATGCCATAAATTTCATTTTTAAATCCTACAAATTTTTGAACTAATTCCAATTCAGGTATATTGTCTTTTATAAAAATTGAAGATTGTAAATTAAAAATAAATATTGCTTTGAATTTATTTGACTTTAATATTGTTAAGAATCTATCTAAAAATTGAGATTTATAATTTTCTAACTCTTTTTGGTTTATTACGGTTTTGAATAAATTCTGACTTGTACATCTAATAGGAAATAGATCATAGTGAAGCCAATTGTTATAAAATCCAATTTTTTGAGAAAAAGATTCTAAGCACTTGAAATACCCAATCTGTTTAATTTCAGCTTTATCGCCATACTTTAAACCATCCTGAATCTTAATTAAATTGTTTATTATTTCTTTTTGCTGGTTTTTGTCTTTCTCACTAAATAAATCATACCGAAACAAATCTTTATCTAATCCTTTATGCATTTTTAAGCTGAAAGATGGATTTATTCCCACAAATAATATTTTATCAGCAATGTTTGTGAAGTCTCTATAAAACATAGGTACCAAGTTACCATAATATGGTAAATTTAATTGTATAGCTTTTGAAGCTAATTCCCTATCTATTTGTTGATAAAAAATTTCATGTGATTCAATAATTTGTTTATTTAAATCTGAAATACTACTCATATCTAAATTCAAAATTATTTTAAAAAGAACATGGGCTTAATAAACTCATATCATCCGATACTTTAGGAATTGCTAATCTAATTTTTTCTAATTCCGTATCGTATTTATTGCATAAATTATACGCTTTTTTGCTTTCTGGATCAATTCCACTTGTACATAAAATTTCATGAAACTCTGCTGCAATTGTTAACGAATTTACTAATTGTTTTATCACTAATCCATAGTCAAATGAACAAAATTGATTAACATTTTTTAATTCAATCTTGCTATCTGAACAAAAAGAAAAAATTATATTCTTCCTTCCAATTCCAATAAATAAAAAATGATTAGTTTGTTTATTATAAATTCCGAAAGCTGGTAAATGTAAGTTTGGGGAAAATATT
>CAIJFC010000067.1 GCA_903819815.1 uncultured Bacteroidota bacterium | reverse complement strand
TCAAAACCAGCAAAATCAAAGTAATACTCAAGATTTTAATCCCGGAAATCCAACTGATTCAAAACCTCGTGAAAACAAAAAAGTAGGTGAATATGTTGATTTTGAGGAAATAGAATAATTGATTAACTATTTGATTTCATAAATTCCATTATGTTTGATTTATTTTTTACTTTTACAAACATCTAAAATTAAAAAATGAAAAGATTAGAAAGAATTTATCCCCATGCAATTGCCGTTTTAGGTTTTATTTTAATTTCCCTTATTTATTTTTACCCTGTACTTCAAGGAAAGAAAATTTCGCAATCTGATATAGCGCTTTATACCGGAATGGCAAAAGAGCAAATAGATTTCCGTGCTACTGAAAATGCCGAACCTTATTGGACCAACTCAGCTTTTGGAGGAATGCCAACCTATCAATTAGGAGCTAATTATCCGCATGAATATATTAATAAAATAGATAGTGTCTTACGTATTTTGCCAAGGCCAGCCGATTATTTATTACTTTATTTCTTAGGTTTTTATGTCCTATTATTAGTCTTAAAAGCCGATCCTTTGAAAGCCTTTTTTGGCGCTCTCGCTTTTGGATTTTCGACCTATTTAATAATTATTTTAGGTGTTGGTCATAATGCAAAAGCCCACGCTATTGCTTATATGCCTTTGGTTGTTGCAGGAATACTATTGGTTTTTCAACGTAAATTTATAGTTGGAGGTTTATTAACGATGTTTGCATCAGCCTTAGAATTGAATGCCAATCACTTTCAAATGACTTATTATTTGTTGTTTCTAATTCTGATAATTACAGTTTTTTATAGTTATAAATATGTAAAAGAAAAAGAGTATAAATCCTTGATTATTGCCTTTGCAATTTTTGCAATTGCAGGAATTTTAGCCATTGGTGCCAATGCTACTGGTTTATTGGCTACAGCCGAATACACTAAATACAGCACTAGAGGTAAAAGTGAATTGACATTTAGCCCTGATGGTTCAAAAAGCACCTCCGATAATGGAATGACACGTGATTATATCACCGAATACAGTTACGGAATTGCAGAGAGTTTCAATTTGATTTCACCACGAATTTTTGGTGGTTCCAATGGAGAAAATATAGGTTCAAACACGGAGATGTATGAATTTTTAATTGGAAAAAGTGTTCCGGAAGAACAAGCTAAAGAATTTGTTTCAAGTATGCCTGCCTATTGGGGAGACCAACCTATTGTTGCCGCTCCAGCCTACATTGGTGCAGTAGTTTTCTTTCTTTGCTTGATTGCATTATTTTTAGACAAACGTAAAATAAAGTATGTTTTTGTTGCCGGAGCAGTTTTTTCACTTTTGCTTTCTTGGGGTAAAAACTTTCCTTTATTAACCGATTTCTTTATTGATACGATCCCATTGTATAACAAGTTTAGAGCGGTTTCATCTATACAAGTTATTTTAGAATTGTGTATTCCAGTACTTGCAATTATGGGATTACAATCGTTTTTCAAAGAAGAAAAAGAACAACAATTAAAAGGACTTTATCTTTCGGGAGGAGTGTTTTTTGGAATAATAGCTTTTTTAATTGCAATTAAAAGTCAATTTGGATTTTCAGGAGGTAGTGACGATTATTACCTTCAAAATTATGGACCTGAGTTTAT
This sequence comes from uncultured Bacteroidota bacterium, assembly GCA_903819815.1. Lineage (GTDB taxonomy): Bacteria > Bacteroidota > Bacteroidia > Flavobacteriales > Flavobacteriaceae > Flavobacterium. The sequence continues at coordinate 1,349 of CAIJFC010000067.1, read as the reverse complement.
TAATGCGTTAAAAGAAGATAGGAAAAGTTTGTATTCTGCTGATTTATTGCGATCTGGATTCTTGGTTTTATTGGCTTTTGGATTGCTTTGGTTTTTTATTAAAAATAAAATTTCAAAATCAACCGCTATTATTTTGGTTGGAATTATCATGATTTCCGACCTGTTTTTTATTGATAAAAATTATCTAAATGCAAAGAGTTTTGTTTCTCCCAGCGAAGTTGATGTTCCATTTCAACCTACCGCTTCCGATTTAGAAATTCTTCGTGATACGTCACATTACCGAGTTTTTGAGGTAAATGGCAACATGTCAAGTTCTAGAGCTTCCTATTTTCATCAATCTATTGGTGGGTATAGTGCGGTTAAACCTCGAAGAATGCAACAGTTATTTGATTACCAAATAGCCAAAAACAATATGGAAGTTTTGAATATGTTGAATACTAAATTCATCATACAAACGGATAAAGAAGGCAAAGAATTCCCAACGTTTAATCCAAATTATAATGGAAATGCGTGGTTTGTTCAAAGGGTAAAATTCGTAAATTCACCTGATGAAGAAATGAAAGCTTTGGATAGTTTAGATTCTAAAAATAGTGCATTGGTAAATGAATATGAATTTGGTCCATTTTTTAAAGGTGATTTAACTTCATTCAATGTAGATTCAACAGCCACTATTCAATTATTAAGTTACCAACCGAATCATTTGAAATATGTTTCAAACAATGTTAATCCTGGTTTGGCAGTTTTTTCTGAAATGTATTATGCTGATGGTTGGAATGCAACTATTGACGGGAAAGCGGCATCTCATTTCAGAGCCGATTATGTGCTTCGTGCAATGAAAATCCCGGCTGGAAAACACAGTATAGAATTCAAATTTGAACCTCAAGTGGTTAAAACAGGAAGTACCATCGCCTTGATTAGTTTTATACTGATGATTTTGTTGTTGGGAGTCGCTATTTATTTGGAGCAAAAGAAGACTAAACAATAATTGATAAAAGATTGGATAATAATAAAATAGTAATCATAACTTATTATTGGCCACCAGCCGGAGGTCCAGGGGTTCAGCGTTGGTTAAAATTTGTCAAGTATTTACCTGATTTTGGTTTTCAACCTATAGTGTATATTCCAGAAAATCCATCTTATCCAATAATTGACGAAAATCTGCTTTCGGAAGTTTCAAATGAAACCATTATTTTGAGAAATAAAATTGTAGAACCGTATCAATGGGCTTCCTTTTTATCTAAAAATAAAACTAAAAAAATTAGCTCAGGAATTATTCCGAATAAGAAAAAGCAAACGTTTTTAGATCAATTATTGCTTTCGATTCGAGGAAATATTTTTATTCCTGATGC
>CAIJFC010000066.1 GCA_903819815.1 uncultured Bacteroidota bacterium | reverse complement strand
CCAATAGCTGCTGGAGATGACAAGTCGTCATTTGATTTTTCAACAACAGTTGTAGTTGTTGTAGTTGTGTTGTTTGCTCTTTGCACAGGGAAAGACGCATAGGTAGCGAATACTGATAAAAACAGGATTGCAACCATCGAAAGTAAAAATTTTAATTTCATAGTTTTTAATTATTAATAGGTTTATATTTGTCCAAACATACAAAAAATCTTATGAAATATATTAGTACTTCATTTTTTTTATTATTTTTTTTCTTCACAATCGCTCAGGAAAAATATGAATATTTAGGAGCTATTAAATTAAATGGAAATGATAAAACTGTAATTACTTATAGATTAGTTTTTTATGAATCAAATGGAAAGCTTTCGGGATATTCTGTTACCGATTTAGGCGGTGCTCATGAAACCAAAAATTCCATTTCTGGAAATTATAATAGTAAAACAAAAGCCATTGATTTTAAAGAAGAATCTATTTTATATACTAAATCTCCTTTAAGTTCGAATACTTTTTGCTTTGTTAATTTCGCTGGAAAAATAAAATTAGTGGATGATAGCAGTAAATTGACAGGCGATTTCAAGGGTTTATATCAAAATAAGCAAAAGTGCATCGACGGTACATTACTTTTGATTGGATCTAATAAGTTGTATAAATTTTTTAATAAAATCAATAATAAACTCCAAAAATCTAATCGCGTGGATGAAGCCACTAAGAAAAAAGTGAATCCTCTTAGGGTTATGGATAGTTTGAAAGTAAACAATTTAATAAAAGATCAGAATTTAACGGTTTTTACTAAATTCAGTACAATGGAATTAATTCTTTGGGATTCAGAAGTTGAAGATGGCGACATTATTAATGTATATAATAATGATATTTTGGTTTTGAAAGAATATCATTTAGTTAATAAAAGAAAAAAAATCAACGTTAATATCGAGAATGGAAAAAACGTATTTAAAATTGAAGCCGTTAGTGAAGGCGATTTAAAACCAAATACTACAACAATTCAATTGATTGATTCGGACCGAACTTTTGATTTGGTTTCGAGTTTGAAGAAAACGGAAAGTGCCTCTATTACTATCATGAAGTTAGATGATTAATTTATAATTAAAGAAAAACCCCCAATTTAAATGAATAAATTGGGGGTTTACTTTGCAAATAAATTTGCTATTTTATTAAGATTCTCTTGGAGGTCTTGGCAATAACGCTTTTCTAGATACTTTTTCTTTTCTAGTTTTTGGGTCAATTCCTAAGTATTTCACTTCAAAAACATCGCCCATGTTTACTACATCCGAAACATTTTCTGTACGTTCCCATGCCAACTCAGATACGTGAAGTAATACCTCATTTCCTGGCGCTGCTGTATATTCTACTACGGCTCCAAAATCAAGCATTTTAATTACTTTCACTTCATAAGCTTCGCCCAATGTTGGTTTGAAAATGATAGAATCAATTTTTGCTAAAACAGCTGCAATTCCATCAGGATTTGTTCCAAGAATTTCTACAATTCCCATTTCGTTTTCTTCGTTGATAACGATTGTACAACCAGTGGCTTTTTGCAATTCTTGAATCACTTTTCCTCCAGGCCCAATCAAAGCACCAATAAAGTTACCAGGAATGGTTCTCATGATAATTTTTGGAGCATAAACCTTCACATCTGCTTTTGGTTGTGCCAAAGTTTCCGTTAAAATGTTCAAAATATGTAATCTTCCATCACGGGCTTGCGCCAAGGCAGCTTCCATAATTTCGTATTTCAATCCGTCAATTTTGATGTCCATTTGACAAGCTGTAATACCTTCTGAAGTTCCAGTTACTTTGAAATCCATATCTCCTAAGTGATCTTCATCACCTAAAATATCAGATAAAACCGCAAAACGTTCTCCATCAGTAATTAATCCCATCGCAATTCCTGAAACAGGACGAATCATTTGAATACCAGCATCCATTAATGATAATGTTCCTGCGCAAACAGTAGCCATAGAAGACGAACCATTAGATTCTAATACTTCTGAAACGACACGAATCGTGTAAGGACAATCCGCAGGAATCATATTTTTCAAGGCTCTTTGCGCTAAGTTTCCGTGACCCACTTCTCTTCTTGAAGTTCCTCTCAATGGACGCGCTTCTCCTGTTGAAAATGGGGGAAAATTATAGTGCAAGTAGAATTTTTCTTCTCCTTGTTCAGATGGGGAATCAATTTGGTTCGCTTCTCTTGAAGTTCCCAAAGTAGCTGTTGCTAATGCTTGAGTTTCTCCACGAGTAAATAATGCCGATCCGTGAACTGATGGTAAATAATCTACTTCACACCAAATTGGTCTAATTTCTGTAGTTTTTCTACCGTCCAAACGTGTTCCTAAATCTAACGTGACGTTACGAACCGCTTCTTTATTAGTTTTATAAAAATATTTAGAAACTAAGTCTCCATTTTCTGCTAATTCTTCATCTGTAAATAACGCTTTAACTTCTTCTTTTACAGCGTCAAAGGAAGCAGTACGTTCTTGTTTAGAAGAACCTTTACTTGCAATTGCGTATATTTTATCGTAAGCTGCTGCTTTTACTTTTGCATAAATAGCATCGTCTGTTCTTTCGGTTTCGTAGGTACGAACTTCTTTTTTACCAAAAGCATTCGCTAATCTTTCTTGCGCTGCAATTTGGTTTTTGATATGTTCGTGAGCAAATTTAATTGCTTCTACCATTTCTGCTTCTGAAATTTCTTTCATCTCACCTTCTACCATTGCGATAGAATCTGTTGAAGCACCAATCATCATATCGATATCCGATAATTCCAATTGCGCACGACTTGGATTGATGATGAATTTACCATCAATTCTTCCAACTCTAGCTTCTGAAATTAAAGTTTCAAATGGGATATCAGATAATGCCAATGCCGCTGAAGCTGCTAGTCCTGCTAATGCGTCTGGCATTACTTCGTCATCATGTGACATTAATTGAATCATCACTTGTACTTCGGCATGATAATCATTTGGGAAAAGCGGACGCAATACACGGTCAACTAATCGCATTGTTAGCACTTCGTTGTCACTTGGACGCGCTTCTCTTTTGAAGAAACCTCCAGGAAAACGTCCTGCTGCAGCAAATTTTTCACGATAATCTACCGTAAGGGGTAAAAAATCGATACCTGGACTTGCTTTTCTTGATGATACAACTGTTCCTAAGATTACAGTTTTACCAATTCTTACTACTACAGAACCATCAGCTTGTTTAGCTAAACGACCTGTCTCGATTGTGATGCTTCTGCCATCACCTAAATCGATACTTTCTACAAATAATTGTGGAATCATAAATTTTCCTTTTTTAATTTTACATTGGTTTTCCTGCCTGTCGACAGAATTGTTGTGTTGTTTGTCCCGCCGAAGCGGATTGCGTAGTTAATGCTAAAATCCAATGAAAAACCAAACTTTTTTTAATTTGTCAAGTTGTCTTTTTTACAAAAAAGACTAAAAAAAAGAGGCGCGTGAGCACCTCTTTTGTATTGATTATTTTCTAATATTCAATTCTTTAATAATCTCACGATATCTGTTGATTTCCGTTTTCTTCAAGTAATCTAAAAGACTTCTTCTTT
>CAIJFC010000065.1 GCA_903819815.1 uncultured Bacteroidota bacterium | reverse complement strand
GTGCGCGAAGCAACAATGCCTTTACTAATAAATTTAAACGCATCGAAAAAAATGCCGCTAGCTATCGCAAATTATTGAATTTAGAAATTGATAATAGCATTATTGATGCTTACGAAACAGGATTACTGTTAGCCTACGCCTACCCTGAGCGAATTGCTTCGGCTAAGCCTGGCAATAATGCACAGTTTCAATTAGCTAACGGTAAAATTGCTACCGCTGGGCATAAAGATGATTTAGCACACGAGGCATGGTTAGCCGTTGCTAATATGGATTTACGAGATGGACTCGGGAAAATATATATGGCAGCGCCACTCAATCCAAAAGATTTGATTCATTTAGTAAAAGAAAAACAAAATATTAGTTGGGATACACGCAAAGGCGGACTCATTGCTTCCACAGAATTAAAAATCGGAAGTATTGTATTAAAGTCGAGCCCAATCAAAAATCCTGATTCAGAATTAGTCATAGAAGCTATTTGCAATGCTATTAAAACAGAAGGTGAAAGCTTATTAGATTTCACCGATCATTTTACACAGCTGCAAAATCGTATTGGTAGTCTCGCCGCATGGCATACAGAGCAAGCATGGCCACAAAGCAATACCAAGTATTTACTACAACATGCAAAAGAATGGCTTGGCCCTTACGTTAAAGACGTTCGCAAAGTAGAGCAACTAAAACGTCTTGATGTGTATGAAGCACTATTGCATTCATTGAATTGGGAACAACAACAATTATTAGAACAATTGGCTCCTGCAAAATTAGAAGTACCAAGTGGTTCAAAAATTCGCATCGAATACTTTGCTAACGGTTCGCAACCTGTAATTGCAATGCGTTTACAAGAAGTGTTTGGTATGACCGATACACCAACCGTTAACAAAGGAAATATTAAAACGTTGTTACACTTATTATCACCTGGCTACAAGCCTGTGCAAGTCACCACCGACCTAAAGAGTTTTTGGAATAATACCTATCACGAAGTGAAAAAAGAATTGCAACGTCGTTATCCAAAACATGCCTGGCCAGATGATCCATGGAGTGCAGATGCTGTTGCTAAAGGAAGAAGTACGAAATTTTAAATTGTTACTTTCCGATACAGCACGTTGGAACGCCTGACGTGATTGGGCTACAGACCGACTGTCACAGTTCGCAGTTACAGGGTTTATAAGTTTCCAGGTTGTCATTCGTAGTTCAAAATTGTTCATAACCCAAAAAATGTATTGTTGATAAGAATTATTTTAGCAAAGTTTTATGATTTCAAAAATTGATCAAAATCACGTTTTAAAATTTAAATGCAGAACTCATAAGAGAAATTTCAGCCTTTGAAATTCCAATTTTTATTGCTTCTGTTTTCCAGTTTTTTACTGCTCCTTTAATTTCTTTTAAAATATCATCCATTTGCTTTTCTTGAAGCTGAAAATATTCGCCAACACTTTTTGCCAAATCAAAATCTAATGCATTATTATCTGAATCAATATTTAATGACAGACCATCTTTATCAATTGAAGGATTAATATCATAAGCTGGAGATAATTGCCAACCAGTTTTATTAAGAATAAAACCATGGTTTCTTAAATGATCGTCGGTATTAGATATGGCGATATTAAATACCATTCTTCTCCATAATTGGTGTAATTCCGTTGTATTATTTGATTCATTAAATTGTATGAATTCTGCAATATCTAAATAGCTTGGTTGATTTTCTTTAATAGTATCTTCATTGTTTCCGGTCATCGTCATTGCTGAAGCAAAATGAACTCTCTTCTGCTTTGATCGATCAAAACGTTTAGTGAAAAAAGTAAAGTATTTGCCTGATATCTTTTCGATTTTACACTCAGCCATTTCAATACCTGCTTTGATAGCCAATCTATAAGCTAGGAATTCCCATGCCGCTTTATCTATTGTATCTTCTTTAGATGGAAATTTAGCTATCCATAAATTTCCTTTCTCATCAATGATATTTGCTTTTGGTCTTGCTCCACCTAATGAAGAACCTGGAGCTAATAAAATACTTAACCATTTACGCACTTCTTTGTTATCCTTATCAGATTCAATTAAAGAAATACCATGCTGCAATTCTCTTACAGAAGACCACGGAGGGGTTGGTCGAGCTTTATCATTATTTAAAAAGGGTTCTTTTTCTTGTAATTTAAATCGTAAGCCACCCATTCTACTTTCGTCATTCACACCTAACAAAAAATCAATGTCATGTAAATTTTTAGCGGCCCTATTTTCTTCCTTAGCAATTTGAGCCTCTCTTCTTTTCATTAATGTGCG
>CAIJFC010000064.1 GCA_903819815.1 uncultured Bacteroidota bacterium | reverse complement strand
CTCCCAAAGCAGGCGCGATAACCGAGCTACGCTACACCCCGAAAAGCAAAAAAGCGGAGAGTAAGGGATTCGAACCCTTGGTACAGTTTCCCATACGCATGTTTAGCAAACATGTCCTTTCGGCCACTCAGGCAACTCTCCTCAGAAGATTTCTCTTCTCTTTAAGCGGATGCAAATGTAACGTTCTAATCTATATTTTACAAATAAATAAACGGATTTTTTAAATGTTTTTAATAGTTGATATTAAAATCGTTAACAATCAATATAATAGCTAAAATATTGTAAGATTAAGTTATAGTTTATATAATATAGAATTACTATTAATTATAAATGTGTTTGTAATAATCTAACATTTGTAATTTACTATTAACCCAAATTGATTAAATTCGCAGTCTAAAACTAACACTAATGACACATACAAAAGTAGTAATTGTTTCTGCAGTAAGAACTCCAATTGGTAGTTTTATGGGCGGATTATCAACAGTAACCGCGCCACAACTTGGAGCAGCAGCTATTAAAGGTGCATTAAATAAAATAAATTTAAGCCCTGAATTAATTGACGAGGTGATTATGGGGAATGTGGTTCAAGCTGGAGTGGGTCAAGCACCAGCGCGTCAAGCAGCTATATTAGCAGGACTTCCTAATACAACTATAGCAACTACCATCAACAAAGTTTGTGCTTCTGGCATGAAAGCAGTTATGCAAGGTGCTCAAGCTATTATGGCTGGCGATGCGGAAATTGTAATCGCTGGCGGTATGGAAAATATGAGCCTGATTCCTCACTATATTCATCTTCGAAATGGCTATAAATTTGGACCTACAACTATGATTGACGGAATGCAAAAAGACGGTTTGTCTGATGCTTACGACAATTCAGCGATGGGAGTTTCTGCAGATTTATGTGCTTCTGAATATAAAATTTCTCGCGAAGAGCAAGATGCTTTTGCAATTCAATCCTATGAGCGTTCGGCGAAAGCCTGGGAAGCAGGAAAATTTGATTCTGAAATAGTTCCCGTTTCTGTTCCACAAAGACGTGGAGAGCCAATAATTATTGATAAAGATGAAGAATATACTAATGTAAAATTAGATAAAATTCCATCATTAGCTCCCGCTTTTACAAAAGAAGGAACCGTAACAGCCGCAAATGCTTCTACTATTAACGATGGTGCCGCAGCCCTAATTTTAATGAGTGAAAAGAAAGCATTAGAATTGGGATTAAAGCCTTTAGCATACATTAAAAGCTATGCCGATGCCGCTCAAGAACCTAAATGGTTCACCACTACCCCATCTGTTGCTTTACCTAAAGCGTTGGAAAAAGTAGGTTTATCGGTTGAAGAGGTTGATTTTTTCGAATTCAACGAAGCCTTTTCTGTTGTTGGTTTAGCCAATTCTAAAATTCTAGGATTGGATGCATCCAAAGTAAATGTAAATGGTGGCGCGGTATCTTTAGGACACCCTTTAGGTTGTTCAGGTGCGAGAATAATTGTAACTTTGATCAATGTTTTAGCCCAAAATAATGCAAAAATTGGTGCCGCTGCAATTTGTAATGGCGGTGGAGGTGCTTCAGCAATAGTAATTGAAAGAGAATAATTAAATATGTTTGGCATTTGTAATTTAGCGATTATTCCTTTAAGAATAGAACCTAACGACCGAAGTGAAATAGTTTCGCAAGTGTTGTTTGGTGAACATTTTGAAGTAATTGAAAAGCTGAAACAATGGACCAAAATCAAATTACAATTTGATGATTATGAAGGTTGGATAGACACCAAACAATTTCAACCAATTTCAAAAGACGATTATAAAACTTTGTCGGCTAAAGAAATAATATTAAACGGGGATTTAATTGATTATATAACCGGTGATACTAATTTCATGATGCCTATTCCGCTAGGTGCAGCACTATCTTTTTTAGATGATTCTAATATCAATAAATCTCATTATGATTTTGAAGGTGCTAAAATTAGTGGGATAAAACCCAAATCAGAATTGATAAAAACAGCATTTATGTATTTGAACGCTCCCTATTTATGGGGTGGGAAAACACCTTTCGGTATCGATTGTTCCGGTTTCACGCAAATGGTTTATAAGTTAAATGGGTACCCGCTTTTGCGAGATGCCTCACAACAAGCTTCGCAGGGTGTTCCATTGAGCTTTATAGAAGAAAGTGAGCCTGGAGATTTGGCCTTTTTTGATAATGAGGAAGGAAACATCATTCACGTGGGAATAATCATGGAAAACAATTATATTATTCACGCTAGTGGAAAAGTTAGAATTGACCGGATTGATCATTTGGGGATTTACAATGCCGAAACCAATAGGCATACACATAAATTAAGAGTCATCAAAAAAATCATATAAAAAAACCCGACCTTGTAAGTCGGGATTTTTAATGCATTTAATGAAAATTATTTTTTCAACTGTGCTTTTAAAACTTTAGCTTCGTCAAACATTTCAAGAGCATTATATACACCTATTAATGTTTTTATTGCTTCTATATTTTCAGAATCTAATTCAGTTACCTTTTTTAAGTAAGGAATAGCGCTTTTATAAACGTCTTCTCTTTGTTTTTTAAAGACATCGTATTTTTTCATTTCTGGAGCTGAAGTCCCTAGTTTATTCATTTTTTCAATTAATATCTTTTCAGCATCTAATTTTAAAATAGCAAGATTTAAATAAGCATTGATATAGTTAGGATCTACTTCAATTGCTTTTAAATAATATTTTTCAGCATCAACTAATTCTTTATTATTATAACTAATTACACCTAGGTTAAAGACTAAATCAGCATTACTTGGATTCTTTTCTAAAGCTTCTACAATTAATCTTTTGTAAGAAACCATGTCTTTTTCTTTTAAAAATAAATCTGCTTCAGTTAGGATTAAAGCAACATCATTGGGATTTTCTTTACGAGCTTCTTGAATTGCAGCTTTTGCTTCGGCAGATTTTCCTAATTCAACGTATATTAAAGCTATATTTTTAAAAATTTCTGGTCTTTTAGAAGCTAATTTTTCGTCACGTGGTTTTTCATGTGTCTTCGCTTTAATAAATAAATCTCTTTCTGCTTTAGTATTGAACGATTCCTCTTTTTGAGTTTTTATATTAAGTGCATAAAAAGCTTCCCCTTCACCAGTATAATTCTTATCTTTAAGTAATTGATAATAAGTTAACGATAAATTATAATCTTTAGAGTTTACAGCGTAATTAGCAGCATAATACAATTTCTCTAAATCATTATTATCTAAATAATAAATTGCAGCTAATACAATAGACGCATCTTTAAAATTAGGAATATTTGATAAAGCTACCGCATAATTTACCATAATTGACTTTAAAAAAATTACTTTTTGGTTAATCTCTTTAGTATAAACTTCTTTACCCGTTTTTTTCTCATACGCCCTAGTCTCATTTGCAACAGCAACAAATTGATTTACTTTGTCTACAGATAAGATCTTTGAAGACAACATAGGATCAGCGTTTTTCTCAGGATTCAATAGTGCCGATGTTAATTCTAAGATCGGAGCAACCCCTTTATAGTAAGCAAAATAAACTTTATCATCCTCGTTAGATCCAGCAACTAAAGGTTCTGCAGCTGTTAAGGTAGTTTTATAAAGTTCCATATCGGAATCAGAGATTTTCTCTTTTGCGTATATTTTCTTTAATGTTTTTAACTCCTCCTTTTGAGCAAATGCAGTTGTTGAAAATACAATTGATGCTACAAGTAATACAACTTTACTTTTCATTTTTGTAAATTTTAAATTAATTAATCTTCGTTTTCATCATCAGAGTCATCATCTGAATCTTCGTCTTCGTCCTCGTCTTCAACAACTTCGTCGTCATCGTCATCATCGTCATCTGCAACTCCGTCGTCTTCAAGAACTTCTAAAACCGGTTTTACTCTTTCTATTGCAGCTGCTTCAATTACATTTCCATCTTCATCAACCACTACTTCTTCCACATCGTCTTTCATAACTTTAGTTACCGCAGCAATGGAATCGTTTTCTTTAATATTAATAAGTTTAACTCCTTGCGTTGCTCTACCCATTACTCTTAAATCTTCAACAGCCATTCTAATTGTTAACCCTGATTTATTGATAATCATCAAGTCATCAGCATCTGTAACTGAATTTATAGAAATTAATTTACCTGTTTTTTCAGTAATATTAAGGGTTTTAACTCCTTTTCCTCCACGATTGGTAATTCTATATTCTTCAATACTAGAGCGTTTTCCGTACCCATTTTCAGCAACCACAAGAATTTCACTTTCCATGTCATTTACTGATACCATTCCAATAACTTCATCGGACTCGTCTTTCAGGGTAATTCCACGAACTCCAGAAGCCGTTCTTCCCATTGGACGCGTTTTACTTTCTTCAAAACGAACCATTTTACCCGACTTCACAGCGATCATAATTTGGCTATTTCCATCGGTTAATTGAGCCGCTAATAATTCATCACCGTCTTTAATAGTAATTGCCGCAACTCCGTTTACACGAGGTTTAGAATATTTGTCTAATGATGTTTTCTTAACCTGGCCTTTCTTAGTCACCATGATTAGGTTATGACTAGTGGTGTAATCTTTATCTTTAAGGTCTTGTGTACAAATGAATGCTTTTACTTTATCATCACTTTCAATGTTAATTAAGTTTTGCAATGCACGTCCTTTTGCCGTTTTACTTCCTTCAGGAATTTCATAAACACGCATCCAGAAACATTTTCCTTTTTGAGTAAAGAACATCATGTATTGATGATTTGTTGCCACAAATAGGTGTTCTAAGAAATCTAAATCTCTTGTTCCTGCACTTTTTTGACCCACTCCACCTCTATTCTGAGTTTTGTATTCCGTTAAATTCGTACGTTTAATGTAACCCGCATGAGAAATTGTAATTACCACATTTTCATCTGCAATTAAATCTTCAATACTTACGTCACCACCAGAATATTCAATAGTTGAACGACGGGCGTCTCCATATTTATCGCGAATTTCAATTAACTCCTCTTTGATAACTTCTGTTCTCAAATTAACATCTGCTAATAAAGCTTTTAAATGCTCTATTAATTTCATTAATTCTTCAAATTCAGCTCTTAGTTTGTCTTGCTCAAGGCCAGTCAATTGGCGTAAACGCATTTCAACAATAGCACGAGATTGGATATCGGATAAATTAAATCTTTCAACTAATTTTTCTCTAGCTTCGTCCGTATTTTTAGAACCACGAATTAAAGCAATTACCTCGTCAATATTATCAGAGGCAATAATTAACCCTTCTAAAATATGGGCTCTCTCTTCCGCTTTTCTTAATTCAAATTGTGTTCTTCGAACCACAACATCGTGACGGTGCTCGATGAAATAATGAATCATATCCTTCAAATTCAACATTTGAGGACGACCTTTTACCAAGGCAATATTGTTTACACTAAAGGAAGATTGTAATTGAGTAAATTTATACAACGTGTTCAAAACTACGTTTGGTGTAGCGTCTCTCTTAAGTATATATACGATACGCATACCGTTTCTATCCGATTCATCTCGAATATTAGCTATGCCTTCAATTTTCTTATCATTTACTAAATCGGCTGTTTTTTTAATCATTTCAGCCTTATTCACTTGGTACGGAATTTCTGTAACTATAATTGATTCTCTTCCGTCAACTTCTTCAAAGTTAACTTTAGCTCTCATTACAATTCTACCTCTACCCGTTTTGAATGCTTCTCGAACTCCTTCATAACCATAAATAATTCCTCCAGTTGGAAAATCTGGAGCTTTAATATGATTCATCAATTCGTCAATTTCAATTTCTTCGTTATCTAAATAAGCTAGAGTTCCATTAATAACTTCCGTTAAATTGTGCGGAGGCATATTGGTAGCCATACCTACTGCAATTCCGGTAGCTCCATTAATTAATAAGGTAGGAACTTTTGTTGGCATTACTTTTGGCTCATACAAAGTATCGTCAAAATTCAATTGAAAATCAACGGTTTCTTTTTCGATATCCGCCATAATTTCTTCCGAAATCTTTCGCATTCTAGCCTCAGTATAACGCATAGCTGCAGGGCTATCACCATCAACAGAGCCAAAGTTACCTTGACCATCAATTAATAAATAACGCATGCTCCATTCTTGAGCCATACGAACCATGGCGTCATATACAGAAGTATCTCCGTGAGGATGATACTTTCCTAAAACTTCTCCAACAATTCTTGCGGATTTTTTATGGGCTTTATTTGAAAAAACTCCTAAATCATACATTCCATAAAGTACTCTTCGATGCACTGGTTTCAAACCGTCTCTAACATCAGGAAGTGCTCGTGATACAATTACCGACATCGAATAATCGATGTAGGCTGATTTCATTTCATCTTCAATGTTAATAGGGATTAACTTTTCTCCGTCAGACATATTATATAGTTAAATTAAAAATTATTTTTGAATTAAAAATCTTGCTAATATAGTCTTTTTAAACTATTTTATTTACATTTTAAAGTACTAATTTCAATGATTTATTAACAAATTTTATAGGTAATTTAGTTAATAAATTATTTAATCGAAATTCTTTTTAAATTAGATATTTTTTTGTCAATTAGCTATCTACTTTCATAGTAGGTACGGTTTTTGATTTTATGATAAAAATTTACTAAATTTACAATAAGTAATACGAAATATATGGATGATAATTTTTCACCAAGAGTTAAAGATGTAATAACCTATAGCAAAGAAGAGGCCTTTCGTTTGGGGCATGACTTCATTGGTACAGAGCATCTTATGCTTGGAATTTTGAGGGATGGAAACGGAACGGCAATTGATATTTTAAACCATTTATCTGTTGATTTGGATTTTTTACGCAGAAAAGTAGAAATTCTAAGTCCTGCTAATCCTACTACAGAAATTGGTTTAGATAAGAAAAATTTACATCTAACTCGTCAAGCTGAACGTGCTTTAAAGACCACTTTTCTGGAAGCTAAAGTATTTCAGAGCACTACAATTAGTACCGCTCACCTACTTTTATGCATTTTAAGAAACGAAAATGATCCAACAACAAAACTACTTAACAAATTAAAAATCGACTACGATACTACCAAAGAACAATATTTAAACATGACACCGAATAACACCGAAGACGAATTTTTGGAGAATTTGCCAAGAGCAGAGTCTTACAATGACGATTCAGGACAAGATGACAGCCTCAAAGGTGACAATTTTAATAATCCTGCTAATAAGTCAAATAAAAAGTCGAAAACTCCTGTTTTAGATAACTTTGGTCGCGATTTGACCGAACTTGCTGAAGAAGGAAAATTAGACCCTGTTGTGGGACGTGAAAAAGAAATTGAAAGGGTTTCTCAGATATTAAGCCGTCGTAAAAAGAACAACCCATTACTAATTGGTGAACCTGGAGTGGGTAAATCCGCTATTGCAGAAGGTTTAGCTTTGCGAATTATCCAAAAGAAAGTATCTCGTATTTTATTCAATAAACGGGTTGTAACTCTTGATTTAGCTAGTCTTGTAGCGGGAACAAAATACCGTGGACAATTCGAAGAGCGAATGAAAGCGGTGATGAATGAACTGGAAAAAAATGACGATATCATACTTTTTATAGATGAAATTCACACCATAGTAGGTGCTGGAGGAGCAACAGGTTCATTAGATGCATCCAACATGTTTAAACCAGCGTTAGCTCGTGGCGAAATACAATGTATAGGAGCTACAACTTTAGATGAATACCGTCAATATATTGAAAAAGATGGCGCCTTAGAACGTCGTTTCCAAAAGATAATTGTTGAACCAACATCGGTAGAGGAAACGATTACCATTTTGAATAATATCAAAAATAAATACGAAGACCATCATAATGTAACCTATACAGACGAGGCTATTGAAGCGTGCGTGAAATTAACCAACCGATACATGTCCGAGCGGTTTCTTCCAGACAAAGCTATTGATGCTTTAGATGAAGCAGGTTCAAGAGTTCACATTACCAATATTGATGTGCCAAAACAAATTTTAGATTTTGAACGTCAATTGGAAGAAGTACGCGAACTTAAAAATTCTGTGGTAAAAAGACAGAAATACGAGGAAGCTGCTAAACTTCGTGATGATGAAAAACGAATCGAAAAAGATTTAGCCGTAGCACAAGAAGAATGGGAAAAAGAGGCTAAAAACAATCGTATTTTAGTAACTGAAGACAATGTTGCCGATGTCGTTTCTATGATGACTGGAATCCCTGTAAATCGTATTGCTCAGACTGAAAGTAATAAATTAGCTATACTACCTGAACTTATTCAAAATAAGGTAGTTGGACAAAATGAAGCGGTTCTAAAAATTGCTCGTTCTATTCAACGAAATCGTGCCGGATTGAAAGATCCAAACCGACCAATTGGTTCTTTTATTTTCCTAGGACAAACTGGGGTTGGTAAAACCCAATTAGCAAAAGTTTTAGCAAAAGAATTATTCGATTCTGAAGAGGCGTTAATCAGAATTGACATGAGCGAATACATGGAAAAATTTGCAATTTCAAGATTAGTTGGAGCGCCTCCAGGATACGTAGGTTACGAGGAAGGCG
>CAIJFC010000063.1 GCA_903819815.1 uncultured Bacteroidota bacterium | reverse complement strand
TTGTAGGGCAGGAACTGCCCGAATTAACGCCTTTGGAGTTATCAAGTAAGACCAAAGATATGAAGTTGTGAGTAGTAGTGATATTACCACGTAAAATCTAACTGGTACTTATTTGATAATGTTGAATTAGGAAGCCACGTCCTTTAGGGCGGGGTAGTTCACAAAGTTACAAATAAGATAGATGGCAAGTTCTATATTGGAAGCCATAAGACCAAAAATCTTAACGATTCATATATGGGTTCTGGCAAATATTTACTATATGCACAGAAAAAATATGGAATAGAAAACTTTGAAAAAGAAATTCTTTACATACTTAATACCCCAGAAGAAATGTACCATAAAGAAGCTGAAATTGTTAACGAAGAATTTATTTGCTCTAATAACACATATAATATAAAATTAGGTGGATATGGTGGATTTGATTATTTGAATTCATCTGAATTTTGCAACTCAACTCATTCTTTTGAACATTTATCTAAAATGGGGATGAATTCATCCGGGTTTACTGGTAAAACACA
Source organism: uncultured Bacteroidota bacterium (assembly GCA_903819815.1). Classification (GTDB taxonomy): domain Bacteria; phylum Bacteroidota; class Bacteroidia; order Flavobacteriales; family Flavobacteriaceae; genus Flavobacterium. The sequence continues at coordinate 1,783 of CAIJFC010000063.1, read as the reverse complement.
TTCTACAGAGACAAAATCAAAATTAAGAGAACGTGCAATTTTAAATAGAAAATCTAGTAATAAATTTGGGTTTGAAGGTCTTAAACATTCTGAAGAATCCAAACAGAAAATGCGACAAAGTGCAATTGGTAAACATATTGGAAGTAAAAATTCTCAATACGGCACGATGTGGATTACTAATGGGGTAGAAAATAAAAAGATTAATAAAATTGATATTATCCCAGAAACCTGGTATAAAGGAAGAAAACTTTAAACAATGATTTAATAGGTAATTAAATGATTAGTGGTGAACATAAAGGTATTAAGTATACCATTACAGAAGAAGCTTGTGATGATCTGCTTAAATTTCACGGTATTAATGCCATTGATGAAATTAAACGTGGAATTGAATTGGAATTGAAACAACTTCAATCAACAGTAATAATTGAAAATGATACTGCTACACTTCATATTACTAAAAAATAAATTTAGGATCTTTACAGCAACACTTTTTGGATAATACAACTCTAAATTGTTAGGTGGTTCAAATCCACCAAAAAACCAAGATCCTGTAAAGTTTTAGGATGCATTCAGCAATTTTAAAAAACAAACTTGAAATTTGAAAAAACGCATCCTGTTAGAATAGAAATATAAATAAACACATAGTTTACAATAAAATGCGGTGCGAGATTTGGATATTGTATAACAATATTTCGAATGATCGGTATCTTGGTACAACTCACTCTTGATACTAAACTATAAAGAATAATTGTTGGAAAAACTGTTAATTGAATAAATACTGTTGTAAATGGATTAACAGTATGAATTATAATAACATATACAATCAAATTATTGACAGAAGAAAACAAGAACGGTATACTGGATATACAGAAACACATCATATAATCCCAAAATCATTGGGTGGAACAGATGAAACTGGAAATTTAGTAAAGTTATCAGCACGAGAACATTTTATATGTCATTACTTGTTGATAAAGATATACAAACCAGGTACTGTTAGTGGTGATAAAATGTTAAAAGCATTTATTATGATGTTGTGCTGCAAATCTGAGACACAAGAACGGTACGTATCTTCAAGAAGATATGAAATGTTAAGACAGCAATTCAGTAAATTACAGAGCGAACAGCAATCAGGTGAAAAAAATTCACAACACGGTACTATGTGGATAAGTAATTTAGAATTACGTCAGAATAAAAAAATAAAAAAATCTGACATAATTCCAGAAGGGTGGATCAAAAAAAGAATTGTTGATTTTGAAAATTATTTAAATCCTCCTTTAAAAATAAAGAATAGAAAAACGAAACAAAAACAAAAACAAAAGACAACTACACAACCGAAAACGATCACGAATAAAAACAAAAATGCTATTAAAGCTGAAATTTCTATTGAAAAGAAACTCAACCGAATTCAGCAGCATATAGAATGGTATGAGTTGTATAAAGTAGTTGGTTTCGATGAATTTGTAAAAATTACCGGGTATAAATATTCCAAGCCAAATTTAGTAGCAGCATTTGCTAAATTAGTACCAGAATTTATACCACAGAACGGTAAAAAAAGATTTATTTCCAGGTAGCTCAATTGGTAGAGCGCAAAACTGTTAATTTTGATGTTGGGGGATCGTGGCCCTCCCTGGAAGCCACTTTTTTTCGGGCCACAGCGAATTACGATAATGAGAATTATTGACTGTGGCAATCAATTTTGGGGAATAAGTGTTGTAGGTGGCACACAAGATTTGCATTCTTGAAGGAGCGATTCGATTTCGCTATTCTCCACCAAAATTTT
>CAIJFC010000062.1 GCA_903819815.1 uncultured Bacteroidota bacterium | reverse complement strand
CTTGTCTTTCTTCGAATATTACTTTGCCAAATACTGCTTATCTAACGGTACAACAAGTAGGTACAATTGTACCAACTAACCCAGCGATAGTTTCGCAAACAGTTTGTCAAGGAACTGCAATAACTCCAATTGTATTTACTATTGGTGGAGCTGCTACAAACGCCTATGTAACAGGTTTACCTAATGGATTAAATGCAATTTACACTGCAGGTACAGGAACTTTAACTATTTCAGGGACCCCTATTAGTTCAACCCCTAGAATAAATAATTATGTAGTTTATACATCAGGTTCAACAAATGGTTGTAATTCAACCTATGGAGGAACAATTACAGTGAATTCTAATGATACAATTACCGCATTAACCCCTACAACAGTTAATCAGTCGGTATGTTTGAATGCTGCAATACAACCAATTGTTTATAATTTAGGTGGTGGTGCAACTGGAGGAACCGTAACGTTTAACCCAATTCCAATTGGAATTACTTGGGCTTTAAGTGGGAATAATACTATTACAATTTCAGGAGCTTCAAGTACAACAGGTACATTTAACTATACCGTTCAATCGTTTGGAATTTGCGGTCCATCAACGGCTACAGGAACGATAACTATAAATAATAGCGCAACCGTTACATTGGTGTCTGGAAATTCTTCCCCATCAGTTTGTATCGGAAGTTCATTTACAACGCCAATTCAATTTAGTATTTCGCCAAGTACTGCTGGCATGGTTCTTTCAGGTTCTTTACCAAATGGAGTAACATTCAGCTCGGGCTCTGGATTTATAAGTGGAACTCCTACTCAAAACGGAACATTCCCTTATACCATTTCATCAAATACAGGTTGTGGAAATTCAGTTTCAGGAGTAATAAATGTGAATCCATTACAATCCATTTCGTTTGTTTCTGGAAATACAAACCAATCGGCTTGTCAATTTTCTCCTATAGACCCAATTAATTTTACATTGTCGCCTGGAGTGACTACTGTAAGTGTAAACCCAGCATTGCCAAACGGAATAACTCCAACTATAGTAGGAGGAAATCTAACTATTTCTGGAACGCCAACGGTTTCAACGGGCGTACCATCAAATTATATTATTACTACTCAAGGTACTTGTGGTACTCAAGCAACTTATAGTGTTACACTGGATATTCGTCCAGAAGCAACAATTGTATTTAGTAATTTAACAGCACTCAATCAATCGGTTTGTCAAAGTTCACCAATTGTACCAATTACCTTTACAATAGGAGGAGGAGCAACTGGAGTTGTAACTTCGCCATTACAAGGGTTAACATTAGTAAATCAAGGAGGTGGGGTATATACTTTACAAGGAACTCCTACCAATGTTGGTATAAATAACATCAGTATAACCACAACAGGTTGTCCTAAAACAGCCGTTATTGCTATTGCAAATGTAAATTCGGCTGTTGGAATTAACTTAACTTCAGGAGTAAATACAGACAATCAAACTATTTGTCAATCTACTTTCAGTACACCAATTACACCAATAACTTATACAACTACTGGCGCTACAAATGTTGTGGTAACCGGTTTGCCTAGTGGAGTTACAGCGGTGTTCTCTGTGAATGGTACATTGACCATTAACGGTATTCCAACTGTATCAGGAGTATTTAATTATACAATAACATCGTCACCATGTTCAATAGTTAAAACGGGTGTAATTAGAATTTCAACCCCTATTTCTGTAACTAATGAAAGTGTTACCAATGTATCTTGTAGTAGCTTAAATGATGGGGCAATTTCTGTAACCATCATTGGAGGGGCTTCATTCAATGGACAATACGCAATTCTTTGGTCTGGGCCAAATGGTTTCCAACAAAATCTTACATCTATTTCAGGACTTGAAGCAGGTCAATATGTACTTACTGGAACAGATGCAATTGGATGTCCTATTCCTACAAGAACCTATACAGTATTGCCAGCTGTGCCAATAGATATTACTTTGGTTTCAACTACAAATGTGAGTTGTAATGGGAATTTAGGAATAGCCAACTTTAATATTTCTGGAGGAAGTGGAATTTATACATTTACGTTACAGTTCTTTGATCCAAATCTACCGTCATTAGTTACCATTATTCCGCCGTTTAATAATTATTATAATATACGTAATTTAAGAGCGGGTAGGTATTATTTAACGGTTAGAGACAGTAGAAACTGTTCAACTGCACCATTCCTATTCAATATTTATGACTACAGTTCACTGTCTATTGATTCTATAATTATGGATGACAATATGTGTCAAAATAATCCTGGAAAAATTAGAATAAAAGTGAATAGTTTGGATACTAATTTATCATTCTACTATAACAGTAACTTAGTTTCAGCTACTTATTTAGGATTTTCAATGTATGAATTATTAATCCCTTCACCATGGCCATCAACTTCAGGGGTGATAAAAGTTATTAATAGTCAAAATTGTTCGGTGACTACTACGGTAACTACGCCAATAGTAACTCCTAATTTCACCTTTACATCAAGTGATTTTAGTGCATTTGGTTATTATTCAGTAAATGGAAGTGTTCAGTTTACCAATTTAGTAACTATGAGTAATATTCCACCGGAATATGCATATATAGTTTGGGATTTTGGTGACAATACGCCATTCAAGGTGTTCCGTAATCCGGAAGACATTGTTCCTGTAAATGGTGAGAATTTTGAAACGGTATTCCATACCTATACTACCAACGGAATTTATGAAGTAACGTTAACAGTTTACAATCATTTTGGTTGTTCAAGAAAAATCACTAAAACAATAGTAATTGGAACTGGAGCTACCATGATGTTGCCTACCATATTTACACCAAATGGTGACGGTATAAATGATTTATTCCGCCCATCATTACTTGGGTTAAAAGAGGTTTCCATGTACATCTATGATGGTTGGGGCAATATAGTATATGAAGTTTCTTCCGAAGTGGCATTATTAAGCCCTAATTGGGGTTGGAATGGAGTCGAAAAAGGACAAGCGGAGCCTAGAAACAATGATTATAGATATTATATCATTGCAACAACAATTAATGATAAAAAGATAGAAAAAGAAGGTAGATTCTTACTTGTAAAATAAAAGATTATGAAAAATAACAAAAACTATTTCCTATTAGTATTGCTACTTTCAGCAACTATATTTGGACAAGATTTTATCTATAAAAATCAAAACAAAGTTATGGGATCTATGAATCCAAGTTTTTATGGATTTGGAGATTCTTCAAAAGCTGGTTTAATTTATGGTGTTGAAGGTTTCGATCAAAGTACCAAAATTGAAAATAAATTTGGTTTTGCGAATTATTTCTTTGAAGATAAAGATTTTTCTTTAGCAGTTGATGCTAATTTATTACAAATTAGTTCACTTGGATATTCTAATTCTTCTGCCAATTTGCATTATATATACAAAGCCACTCTTTCGCAAGAATGGGTTTTTAATCCTTCAGTTTCTGTAGGATTTGGCAACAGTAGATTGGATTTTAATTCCTTAGTTTTTGAAGATCAAATAAATGTCTTAACAGGTTCTATTGCAGGTATTTCAATCGATCCTATTAACGTAGGTAATAAATCCAATTATCTCGATATTGGAGCTGGAGCGTCATTGCACAATAGTCGAAATTTATTTTTTGGTTTAAATCTGAAGCATTTAAACCGACCTGAAACTTCTTTTAATGGAATTAAATCCAATGCTAAAGATATTTTTATGTCACTTCAAGTGGGTTATGAAAAAGATTTAAATCCATATGGTCAAGGATTATTACCCGATTATTCCTTTCTGTATTTATACAATACTTTTTCAAAGCAAGGTGTAAAAAACAGATTTGATTTGTACCAAGAAGCAATTTTAGGAAATGTTTCTTTCGGAATTAATGAGCATTTTAATAATTATGAAGGATTTTCTGTTTCTCAAATTGGAACATCATTAGGTATTTTTGTTGAAGAAATTGAATTTGGTGTAAATTACTCAATTGAAATGGGAAATAAAGCATCAACGGGATCTGCGTATAATACTTTTGAGTTTTTTATAGTTTTTGATTTTAATCCTTTTAAGAAAAACAAAAGAGGTAATAACAGCAAGTTTTACGACATGTAATGTTTTTATTTATTGGTATTTTTAAAAAAAGGTTCAATTTAAGTTGAACCTTTTTTTTATGATTTGATTCATTTTTAAAGTTATTTAAAAATATCCTCATTATTTTTATCGATTTCTTCTATTTTGGAT
>CAIJFC010000061.1 GCA_903819815.1 uncultured Bacteroidota bacterium | reverse complement strand
AGGAATCCCTCTAGTTTCGCTAATGTTTTTTAAGTAAGAATCTACATCAGCATCAGTTGCTGAAGTTTGGCTTGCAAACACAACAATTTGTGAAGCATCTACAATTTGTGTTTGCCCATAGGCTGCAGGTAATAATTTTGCTTTCAATTCAGGATTTTCAACAATGATCACTTTGTAAAGTTGTAATCCAAATGATGAAGTACTTAGACGAATCGCTTCTTTTAGTAGGTTTAAATCTTGGACTGAGATTTTTTTGTTAGCGTCAAATTTTTTAGTAGCGTAACGCCAGTTCTGATTTTCAATGAAAGTGCTCATAAATTTTATTTTTAATATTTATTATTTAATTCTAATTTTTTCTAAAATATGGTTTAATTGTTCTAATTCATTCGTGGTTAATCTAGCCACGATATTATTTCCATAATCATCTACTTTGGGATCTAATTCTTTTAAAATAGCCAATCCTTTTTCAGTGATTAAGACTTCAATTTTTCTTCGATTTTCTTTACAAACTTTTCTAGTTACTAATTCTTTTAAAAGAAGTTTGTCTACTAATCGAGTGGTGTTACTTGTTCTAGCAAGCATTCGTTCTTGAATAAGGAACATATTTGCAGGATTTCCCTTCTGACCTCTCAAAATTCGCAATACATTATATTGTTCGTTAGATAAATCATAAGGTTTTAGTATCTCAATCAAACGTTCCGTAATATCATTATGTGTGAAAATAATATTTAATACCGTTTTTTGAGACAATCCCATAATTACACTTGATTTTACTATTTCTTCAATTTTCATATTTGTAACTACAAAATTTGTAGATACAAATGTAGTATTATTTATTACTTACAATAGTTTACTATTGTTATTTTTTTGTTAATTAACATTATGAAAAATGATTTTAATAATTTCTAATTTTAAATCTGATTAATTATTAATATATTCGCAAAAACTTTACATATAATTAATATGAAATCCATAAAAATAGTCTTTTTAACAATTTTATTTTTAGCTAGTTCAATAGTTTTTGCACAAGCAAATGCTAAGATGAGTGATAAAGTACCTTTTCAAAAATTTTTAAAATTTGAAGACGGTGGATTATTAAAAGAGGATGCGATTTCTGCTTTTAAAAATGAATACAATTTAGGTAAAGGATATTCATTTAGCTCTTTAAAAATTACTAAAGACCCAACAGAAATGGTTCATGAGCGTTTTCAGGAATTCTATAAAGGTATAAAAGTTGAGTTTGGTGTTTTGATTACACACAGTTTTAATGACCATGTTTTAAATATAAACGGAGAATTGTATAACACAAACGGCTTGGATATAGTTCCTAGTTTATCCAAAACAGAAGCTTTTCAAAAAGTGGTTGCTAATGTAAATGCTCAAAAATACCTTTGGGAAGATCTTGCACAGGCGCAATTAATGGATTACAAAAAACCGGAAGGTGAATTAGTATTTTTCCCTATTGTTAATACAGGCGAAGTTAAATTGGCTTATAAATTTGATGTTTATGCTATCGAACCTATTTCAAGAGCCGATATTTATGTAGATGCCAATACTGGTTTAATACTATTCAAAAATCAAATTATAAAGCATGCATCTGGTTACAAAACGGATGTTAATTTGAAAAAAAAAATCAAAAACTTCGAAAATCTCGTAACAGGAAACGCTGATACTAAATATAGTGGCGCTAGATCAATAGAAACAACTTTTGATGCGACAACCAATAAATATGTATTGCTAGATAATACTCGTGGCGGTGGAATTGTGACCTATAATTCAGCAAGAACGGTGAACTATCAGAATGTTAATTTTTCAGACGCTGATAACAACTGGACCGCTGCAGAATACAACAATGTAAATAAGGATAACGGTGCTTTAGACGCACATTGGGGCGCTGAAAAAACCTATGATTTTTGGAAAAACATCTTTAACAGAGATAGTTTTGATGATAATGGTGCCATGTTAAAAAGCTATGTCCATTATCGTAAAGTTGCCAATACAAGTTTGGTAAATGCCTTCTGGAACGGAAGTGTTATGAGTTATGGAGATGGAAATACTTCCACATCAATTCTAACGGCTCTTGATATTTGCGCTCATGAAATAGGCCATGCCATTTGTCAATATACCGCTGGATTAGCCTATCAAAATCAGTCGGGTGCTATGAATGAAGGATTGTCTGACATTTGGGGAGCTTGTGTTGAACATTTCGGAAGAACCGGAGCTCTTACTGGTACTCCAATAAATGCCGTTTGGCAAATAGCGGAAGATCTAAGTACTTCTGCAAATGCATTTAGATCAATGAATAACCCGCTTACAAAAGGAAATCCAGATACTTACATGGGAAGCAATTGGACTGCAACAGGTGATGAGGCTTCTTGTGCGCCAGCAACAAACAATGATTACTGTGGTGTTCACAATAATAGTGGGGTTTTAAATCATTGGTTTTATATTTTAACAGCAGGTAAAACGGGAACTAATAATGCACCCACACCAGCTAGTTATGCTGTTACAGGTATTGGAATGGTTAAATCATCACAAATAATTTATTACGCTGAAAGAGATTATCTAACTGCAAATTCAACCTATTTAGATGCTAGAAATGCAACTTTATCTGTCGCATCGAACTTATATTGCTCCACAAGTCCAGAATATATAGCAACTACAAATGCCTGGTACGCTGTTAATGTTGGACCTCAATTTGTGAGTTATAACTCAGATGTAACTTTGAAAAGCTTAAATAAAAAAATTCTATTTGCTTGTAATTCTAATTTTACTCCTGTAATTGTGTTCGAAAATTCTGGAGTTAATCCGATAACTTCTGTAACAATTTCTTATTCAATGGATGGAGGGTCTGCCTCTTCGGCTACTTGGACAGGTACTTTAGCAAATTGCTCAAATCAAAGTTATACTTTACCAACTTATACCAACTTATCTGCAGGTACTCATATTTTTACAGTTGACATCACTACTCCAAATGATGGAAATAGTTTGAACAATTCGAAATCATCTTATGTTTTAGGAAATACTTCTGGAGCTGTTAACCAAATAAATACTTTTGAAAATACTACTGACAATTTGATTTCAATTGATTCCAATGGCACAACAAATGTTATGTGGGAAAGAGGTTCAGTTGGAACAAAAACAATTTTTACCAACACAATTGTAGGTTCAAAAGCTTATATTACTAAATTATCAGGAAATTATCCTGACAAAACAAGATCGTATTTAGTTTCAAAATGTTATGATTTATCTACTCAGCCAAGTCCAAAAGTGGAATTTGATATGGGTTTTGATTTAGAGCCAAACTTTGATATTCTATATGTTCAAACATCAACAGATAATGGAGTTACCTGGACTAATTTAGACACCGGAGTAGTTTCTGGTTGGTACAATAATGCAGGTGTGCCAAACACTACCGATTGTCAAAATTGTGTAGGAGGCCAGTGGACTGGAACTGCAGAAACTAGAACTCATTATAGCCATAGTTTGCCTCAAGTATCAAATTTGATGTTACGATTTGTTATGGAATCTGACGATGCTTTGAATAACGATGGAGTCTATATTGATAATTTTGTGGTTTCAAGTGCATTATCTAACAACGAAAATAATTTATTTAATTTTGAGATTTTTCCTAATCCATCGAATGGAACAGTGAACTTGAGTATCGATAATGCAAATGAAGTTAAAATCAATTTATATGATATCAGTGGTAGAAGTATTTTTCAATCGAATTTTAGTAATTTAAATTCGTATTTTAATAGAGAAATCAATTTTAATCCAATTGCAAAAGGAGTTTATTTATTGAATGTAAATGCGGATGGAAATATAGCAACCAAAAAAATAATTATAAATTAATACCAATGAATTTAGAGCAAGAAGTTTGGAGAGATCAGCTAAATGAAGATGCAAATGCCGTTATTTTAGATGTTAGAACCGAAGATGAATTTAACGAAGGAATAATTCCTGGGGCTATTAATATTGACATTTATAAAGGTCAGGGCTTTATCTATTCTATTGAAGAGTTAGATAAGTCGAAAAACTACTATGTGTATTGTAGATCTGGAGGAAGAAGTGGCCAGGCTTGTTCAATTATGAGAGAATTGGGTTTTGAAAATGCTTATAATTTATTAGGTGGAATAATGAATTGGGAAGGTGAAGTAGTTTAAATATTATTATTTTTTCTAATTTCCCGAATTATCTTCAAAGCTAAGTCCCTAATTTCATTATCAAATTTAACATAATAGGTTGATTTATTTTTGAATTTCATGTAAATAATTTTAGTTTTATTTTTCGCAGATACCATAAAAACAACAGCAATACTTGTAAATAGGCTAATTAATAAAAGAAGTATTTTTAAATTTCCAATATAATATAGGAATGATAAAACTGCAATTATAGTAAATAGATTAATAAATCTATTGTTTTTGCTTCTATTAACAATGTGTATTTTTAGTATTTCAGAAATTTCAAATTCTTTTATTGATCCATTGAATTTTTCAATTTTCAATATCCCATCCTTAATTATCAACATTTTAATTAAATTAGGAAAAAGTAAAGATTTTAACTTCATAATAATTATTAGATAACTTTTGTCAAAAATATGACGTTTTTATCTTAAATTTTATAATAAATGCAGCCAATTAGTTAACGTTATCATTTGTTTATTAAACGTTTTCGATATTAAAATAAGTTTAATTTATTTAATTATTGATATTTGTTAAATTCTTAAAATATTTGATAAATAATATTAAATTTGTAATAACTAGGATGATTTCTCTCCATAAGAAGGAATTGAGTTTTGAAAAATTTATTATTTTACAATGTCAGTTTTAGAAAAATTAAATGCAGAGGGTTTAATCGGATTAGAAAATGAATTTGGAGCCCACAATTACCATCCACTTCCGATTGTTTTAAATAGAGGAGAAGGAGTTTATGTTTGGGATGTCGAAGGAAAGCGTTATTATGATTTTTTATCAGCTTATTCTGCTGTAAATCAAGGGCACTGCCATCCAAAAATTATTGGAGCGTTAATCAATCAAGCTCAAAAATTAACTTTAACGTCACGTGCTTTTTATAACGACCAATTGGGTTTGTTTGAGGAATACATTACCAATTACTTTGGATTTGACAAGGTATTACCAATGAATACTGGTGCTGAAGCGGTAGAAACGGCTTTAAAACTGTGTAGAAAATGGGCTTATGAAGTAAAAGGAATCCAAGAACAAAAAGCCCAAATTATTGTTTGTGACGGAAACTTTCATGGAAGAACCACCACCATTATTTCTTTTTCTAATGATGAAAATGCAAGAAAGAATTTTGGTCCCTATACTGAAGGTTTTATCAAGATTCCCTATAATGATATTGAAGCATTAGAAAACACCTTAAAATCCTCAGAAGCAATTGCGGGATTCCTTGTAGAACCTATTCAAGGAGAAGCGGGAGTTTACACTCCATCTGACGATTATATGCTTAAAGCAAAAGAACTTTGTAATAAATACAATGTATTATTTATAGCAGATGAAATTCAAACAGGAATCGCAAGAACAGGATCGTTACTTGCAGTTTGTGGGAATTGTACTTGCGAGAACAAATGTGAAAAACAAAGCACCTACGCCACACCAGATATTTTGATATTGGGAAAAGCATTGTCTGGCGGAGCTTATCCGGTTTCGGCTGTATTAGCCGATAATTCAATTATGAATGTAATCAAGCCAGGGCAACACGGATCTACTTTTGGTGGAAACCCTATTGCAGCTGCGGTTGCTATAGCAGCTCTTAAAGTAGTTAATGAGGAACATTTAATTAAGAACGCTCGTGTTTTAGGAAAACTGTTTCGAAGTAGGTTGAATGAATACATTTCTACTTCAAATGTTGCTATTTTAGTTCGCGGACGAGGTTTGCTTAACGCAATAGTAATCAATGATACCGAAGATAGCGATACGGCTTGGGATATATGTATGGCTTTGCGCGATAATGGATTGTTAGCAAAACCAACACACGGTAATATCATCCGTTTTGCACCACCATTGGTAATTAACGAAGCGCAATTATTAGATTGTGTAGCTATAATAATTAAAACATTAAAACAATTTGATAAATAAATAAAAAACCCTCTATTTAGAGGGTTTTTTATTTAGTGAAAATATTTATTGACCTTGTTCTTGTTGGTATTTAGCTTTAGCTTCCAAATTCTTCTGGAATTCTAATAATTTTTCTGGACCAAGGGAATATAAATAAACATATGCAAGCAAAGTCAATGCGCTTAGTACAATTCCTACTATTCCTAGTATTCTACCAACATTCAAATTTTTGTAGTTCAAATACAATTCAGGACTTTCTTTATACAATTTTAAATCTTTGTTGGCTAAAACCAAAGCTATAATACCTAGGGTTAAACCAATAAAACCGTAACAACAGCAAGTTACAATAGATAATATTCCTAAAACCAGAACCGCTGTTCCGTTGGGTAGATTTCTTTTTTCCATTAAAATATAATTAAAAGTTTGTTATTTTGTAAATATAAGAAATAATCATAATTATAGTATTAATTATTGCTAATGCAATAATTATTTTTTGATAGTCTCTTTTTTTATTTATTAGGTGCAATCCTATAAATATAAAAAGTAGGATCGTAGTGTAAATAGCTGGAAATTGATAAAATGCTTTGATAAATTCACCATTGATTAATAAAAGGATCGATCGTTGCGCTCCACAGCCAATGCAATCAACTCCAAATAGCGATTTGTTCATGCAAGGCAACATATACTTTTCTATATCCAAACCAAATAATATTTGAGTTGCAATTTAATAATAATTTATATTCAATATCTTAATTGCTTGTTATTATTTTAAAGTTACTTACTTTTGAATATTAAAAAATATAACATGAAAAAAGTGTTACTTCCGATAATGATAATTGCTATTATTGTAGCTTTTTATGAGCAAAGTTTGGAGAAAAAAAACGTTTATATTCAGGTAATTTCGATTGTAATTTTTATGATTGGAATGATGAAACTAAGCGCTAAAACTCCAAGTAAAAATCAAGAAAAAGAAGAAGACGATGTTTAATATAGGGGATAAGGTTTCTGTACTTGATGACGCTATTAATGGCATTGTCACTTCAATAAAAAATAGAGAAATTTCTATCGAGACAACCGATGGATTTACGATGACATTTTTTGTCAATGAATTAATTAAAGTAAACGACACCAGTATTTTAAGTAAAAATATCGGAAGTTTTAATTTAAGTAAAATTAAAATTGAAAAAGAAGAGCCAAAACCGCGAAGTTTTGAAAAAGTAAAGAAGAATAAGAACGAAATTCCTGCTCCAGAATTCGATTTACACATCGAAAAATTGGTTCCGAATTTTAGAGGAATGAGTAATTTTGAAATGCTCACCTTGCAAACGGAAACAGCAAAAAGACAACTCGAATTTGCCATTAGAAATCGCATTCCAAAAATTGTTTTTATTCACGGTGTTGGAGAAGGAATTTTAAAAGCAGAACTTGATTTTCTATTTGGAAGATACGATCAGATTTTCTTTCAAGAAGCCAATTATCAAAAATACGGTCAAGGAGCAACAGAGGTTTTTATAAGGCAAAATGAGAAATAAATTGACTTGATTTATGGTGTTGTTACGTAGTTTCCATAAACATAATTTTCATAGGTAAAAGTATTTACACCATTTGAAAAAGTAATATTTTTAAAAACTACATAATGGTTGTAACCAGTAATGGCATTTGTTGTAGGATTTAGTATTTGTGTAGTGGTCACTTGAATAAGTCCGCTGGCTCCACTGATTCCATCAGAAGCATTCCACTCGTCAACAACCGCTGGGGTTGCAGGAGGTAAAGAAGCGCAAAAATACGAGCTACTTATTATTGAATTGAACAATCTATAAATTACTTGATTGCTGCTGTTAATTACGATTGTTCTTGGCGAATTTACGGCTGTTACGGTATTTGCAAATGTTGTAATTGGCGTTTTTAAAATTAGCGCCTCGTTATTTTTTACTTTAAAAAACAACCCATTGTTGATGCTGCAGCTATTTATTGATGCTGCAGGATCAAAATTAAAAGTGTCTAATGATATATCCCCATCATCACAACTATTAAAAATAAATGCACAAACAAGTAGAGTAATAAATTTTTTCATGATACTGTATTTGAAACAAAAATATAATATTATTTTCAGGTAATCTGCAGTTTGTAGAATCAATTTTTTATAAGTCAATTTATTTATTGGAAAAGCTATTCCACATTGATTTGATTTCCTATTTTTGTATTCAAAATTGATACGTATTTATCAATAAAGTTAAAACTACCTATGAATAAAGTATATTTAGATAATGCAGCTACCACCCAAATTCGTGAAGAAGTAATTCGTGAAATGGTTGAAGTAATGTCAAATGATTTCGGAAACCCTTCCTCTACCCATAGTTTTGGTCGAAATGCAAAAAATATAATTGAACTTTCTAGAAAAGCAATTGCAAAAGCGCTAAATTGTAATGCGCAGGAAATCATTTTTACTTCTGGAGGAACAGAATCCAATAACATTATACTTCGTTCTTGTGTAAAAGACTTACAAGTTGAGAGAATTATTACTTCAAAAATTGAGCACCATGCGGTTTTGCATACTATTGAAGCATTGCAAAAGGAGTTTGGCATTCATGTTGATTATGTTGCAATCAAAAAAGATGGAAGCATCGATATCTCAAATTTAGTAGACTTACTTTCGCAAAATGTAAAAACTTTAGTTAGCTTGATGCACGTAAACAATGAGGTTGGTGCAGTTTTAGATCTAGATTTGGTAGCAAGAATTTGCCAACAAAATAATGCTTTATTCCATTCAGATACCGTTCAATCTGTGGCAAAAACCGAATTGGATTTACAAAACACTCCAGTTGATTTCATTGTTGCAGCTGCCCATAAATTTCATGGACCAAAAGGAGTAGGATTTGCATTTATAAGAAAAAATTCAGGTTTGCAACCGTTAATTTACGGTGGCGAACAAGAAAAAGGTTTGCGTCCAGGAACCGAAGCGGTTCACCAAATAGCCGGAATGGCAAAAGCAGTAGAATTAGCTTTAGCCCATTTAAATGAGGAAAGAAAAGGAATTTTAGAATTGAAGAATTACCTTATTGAGCGCTTAGAAAAGGAATTTCCAGATTTTAAAATTAATGGTTCTAAAGACGGATTTTACAATGTTTTGAACATTATTTTACCCTTTTCAGAAGATAAATCAGCGATGATTTTATTTGGATTAGATATCAAAGGAATTGCGGTTTCTCGTGGAAGTGCTTGCCAATCAGGAAGTGCAAAACCATCGCACGTATTGGCTGAGTTTTTATCTGATGAAGATTTGAAAAAGCCAAGTTTACGAGTATCTTTCAGTCATTACAACACCAAAAACGACATTGATTTATTGATTGACGGTTTAAAAGGAGTTTAATTAAGAATTAAAACGGCACTTCGCTATCATCCTCTTCGTAATCATTTAAATTACTTCCAAAGGCTTCGTTTGGCGTTGGTAAATTCTTAGTTTGAAATGGATTGTCATCATGGTTCATTTTTGAAGGTAAATCATCAAAAGTACCACTGTAGGTTTCCAAGTTTTCAAATTTCCCTAGATTACCAACAAATTTCAATTTCACACTTTCTAAGCTACCATTTCGGTGTTTTGCAATGATAAATTCTGCTTGACCTTGCGTAGGGGAATTTCCTTCGTCATCCCATTCATCCAATTTATAATATTCCGGACGATAAATAAAGGAAACTATATCAGCATCTTGCTCAATTGCACCCGATTCTCTAAGGTCGGATAAAAGGGGTCTTTTGTGTCCAGGACGTGATTCAACTGCACGAGATAATTGCGAAAGTGCAATTACAGGTACACCAAGCTCTTTTGCTAAGGCTTTTAAGTTTCTTGAAATGGTGGATATTTCTTGCTCTCTATTTCCAGAACCTTTACCGTTGTTTCCACCGGCAGTCATTAATTGAAGGTAATCCACAATAATTAATTTGATTCCGTGTTGCGAAGCCAAACGTCTTGATTTTGCTCTTAAATCGAAAATAGATAGGGAAGGAGTATCATCAATGAATAGGGGTGCTTTTTCAAGGTTTTTTACCTTTATACTCAATTGCTCCCACTCGTGTTTTTCTAATTTTCCGGTTCTTAATTTTTCAGAAGACAATCCAGTTTCTGATGAAATTAATCGGGTGATTAATTGTACAGAAGACATTTCAAGTGAAAAAAGCGCAACGGGATGTCCATAATCGATTGCTACATTTCTAGCCATAGAAAGTACAAATGCTGTTTTTCCCATACCCGGTCTCGCTGCAATGATAATTAAATCACTTGGT
Organism: uncultured Bacteroidota bacterium; assembly: GCA_903819815.1. Classification (GTDB taxonomy): domain Bacteria; phylum Bacteroidota; class Bacteroidia; order Flavobacteriales; family Flavobacteriaceae; genus Flavobacterium. The sequence goes on along the minus strand of CAIJFC010000061.1, from coordinate 133 downwards.
TGCCAACCGGAAGTCACTTTATCTAAACTGTCAAATCCAGTTGCAATTCCACTCAAACCTTCTTTTCCAGCAATTTCTTCAATTCTCTTTTTGGCTTGAATCACTAAACTTTGAGCAGTTTCTGAACTTCGTT
>CAIJFC010000060.1 GCA_903819815.1 uncultured Bacteroidota bacterium | reverse complement strand
TTAAGCACGTATTGGCAAGATAAAAAAGACGCAAACGCACGAGGGGTAGATTGGGCAAAAGAGGCAACCCAACTTGCTTCAACAAGGAGAATCGATTATAGTATTGGTGGTGGAACTAAAGATGGATTAAATTATCAAATTTCAGTAAATCATTTAAATCAAGAAGGTGTAGTTATTGAGACTAATTTTAAAAGATATAATTTAAATTCGAACATAGTTCAATCTATTGGGAAAAATACTAGAATTGGAACTAATATTAAATTAGCATTTACCAAAAATATTGGAAGAAGTCTTGACAAAGATGCCGATGGTGTTTTTAAAAAGGTTTTTTCAACCAATCCTTTTCAGCCTATTGATTTTCAACTTGGAGCTATTGACATTGATACAGAAACAGACACTGGAGATAATGAAAATGTTATTACGTATCTTAAAGAAGTGGATAATGAAACTCAAAGTACTAGGATAATTGGAAACGTTTTTTACGAAACAAAAGTGGCTAATAATTTGACTTTTTATACTAGTTTTGGATTTAATCGGGGGTATATCAATAACCAGGTATTTTTACCTTCAACTGTATTGAAAGGATTCAGGGAAAATGGAATAGCGGAATTTGAAAAAATTGAAACTTTAAATCAAGTATATGAAACTCGATTAAATTACAAGAAAGAATTTGATAAGCACAATATTAATGCTACAGTAGTCGGAGAATTTTCAGATAATCGAAAAGGTATATTTACTGGTGGAGCATCCGGTTTTAGTAATCAAACGAATGGTTTTAATGATTTGTCAAGCGCGGTTATACCTACTTTTCCATTAAACAATATAGCTAAAGAAAACTTAGCGTCTTTTTTGGGTAGAGTGTCGTATGGTTATAATAATAAATACCTTTTAACTGCTTCCATTAGAGCGGATGGTTCATCCAAATTTGGTAAAGACAATAAATGGGGTTATTTCCCTTCTGTTGCCTTAGGGTGGACATTGTCAGAGGAATCATTTATCCAAAAATTAAATATTTTTGATAACTTCAAGTTGAGAGCATCCTATGGCGTAACGGGTAATAACCAGATACCAGCCTACAGCTCGTTATATTTATTAGAGTCTGGAAATTATGTTTTTAATGATGTGTTTTATACCGGAGTAGTTCCGCTTCATGTAGCTAATCCTGACTTGAAATGGGAAACTACTGCACAATACAATTTTGGTATTGATTTAAGTTTTTTTAAAAATCGTTTAACCATTACTGCCGAAGCCTATTCTAAAAAAACAACTGATTTATTGTTAGACGTTCAATTGCCTTTATCCTCAGGTTTTGAAACTGCTTTAAAAAATATTGGGTCTTTTAGCAACAAAGGGTTTGAATTAACCGTTAATTCAATCAATATTGATAATACTGTTTTTAAATGGAGATCTGATTTTACTTTTTCATTTAATAGAAATAAGGTGCTAGATTTAGGAGATAAGTTTGAATTTTATTTTGATGCTAATGTTTTTCCTAGTAAATTCATGAATGAAATATTAATTCGTGTAGGACAGTCAACTGGTATTTATTATGGATACATTGAAGATCAAATTATTAACAATCAGACAGAAGCGGCAAATAGCCCTATACAGGTTGGTGTTGGAATTCCAGATATTAATAATAACGGACAAGTCAAGATTTATGACGTCAACGGAGATGGTTTAATTAATAGTTATGACAAAGTGCCAATAGCGAATACAAATCCTGATTTTATTGGAGGATTGAATAATGAATTCACGTATAAAAATTTTGACTTTAGTTTCTTTTTACGCTTTTCCTATGGTAACGATGTAATAAATGGAAATATTGGAAATTTAGATAAGGGAAATATTAATAATTGGAACACATTAAAATCTATGTCAGATAATTCTTATAGTGCAGCCTATAATCCAACTGGAACCTTTCATGGTGAAAATACAAATGGAGTTTATTCTTCTTTATTTAGAAGTGCTTATGTAGAAGACGGCTCTTTTTTAAAGTGTGACTTTATCACATTAGGTTATGCAATGCCTAAATCGGTTGTTGAAAGTTTAAAAGCCAATAAATTTAGATTGTTTGCCAGAATAAACAATCCTTTTATGCTTACTAGATATTCTTGGTTTGATCCAGAAGTTAATTCAATAGGGGGAACAGCAGGTAGAGTTGGTGGAGGTGTAGATCTTGGTAGTTATCCACGAAGCACTTCCATAACATTGGGACTTTCCCTTAATTTTTAAAATGAATAAAAATGAAAAATAAAATCAAATATTTATATCTTATTGTATTGGCTTCAGGTTTTGTTGCCTGCAGCGACTTGTTAGAGGAAGTTCCAGCTTCTCAACTATTAGCTGAAAATTCATTTAAAACAGAAGCCAATGCCATAGCTGCAATTGTAGGTGTATATAGTTCGTTGCATCTAGAAGGAGTATATGGAAAAAGTCAAAGTCTTTTTTCTACAGATGAAAATAATGCAGGATCAAAAGTGCCGCTTTCAGGACTAAACTTATACACTTTTACCGCAGATAATATTGAAGTAATTTTACCTATTTGGAGAGATCATTATAATGGAATAAATCGAGCTAATCTAGCAATAACGAGAATTCCAAGTGTTGATATGGATGTTAATAAAAGAAATAATTTAGTAGCCGAAGCAAAATTCATTAGGGCGTTATTGTACTTCAATTTGATTCGCTATTTTGGGGATGTGCCTTATAAAGATTCAGAAACAACATCATTTAATAATCTCAATATTTCTAGAACTCCTGTAGCTACTATATATCAAAATATAATTGAAGATCTTGAATATGGCGTGGATAGTTTAAAAGTAAAAACCGCATTTTTAGCAGGACATGCTACTCAAGATGCCGCTAAAACTTTATTAGCGAGCGTCTATCTTACAAGAGGTAGTATGGCAAAAAGAGATAATACTGGAGATGGTCTTGCCGATTTTGCTTTGGCGGCTAGTTATTCTAATGAGGTAATAAATTCAAATAGATATGAGTTGTGTCCGTATTTTCCGGATGCATTTATAGTGGAAAATAAAAATAATGATGAAATTGTTTTTGATGTACAATTTAAATCCCCAGGATTAGGGGTAGGAAATACAATTGGTATTAATATGGGCATTCCATCAGATGCCTCTGGGGTAGATAATTTGATTTCTGGAGGCTCACAAGGAGCTATAAGAGCGAATCCGTATCACCAATATTATTATGAACAAGCAGATAGTGTTCGATTGCAATGGACAGATGCGAGAATTAAAATAGTTTCCGCTACCGGTAAGTTTACAAGATTGAGTGCTGTCGATAATGAACCTGTATCTGCCGCAAAATTTAGGCGTTATCCTGTTCGTAGTCCTAATTTCGTTCTTCAAACAAGTGATTATGATGTCAACTGGCCAATATTTAGGTATGCCGAAGTTTTGTTAATTTATGCAGAGGCTTTAAACGAAACTAGTGGACCAACACAACCGGCTATTGATGCTTTAAACCAACTTAGAAGTAGGGCTAGAAATGTTAATAGAGGAGGTGTTCACGCTGATGTTTTAAAACGTTCCTTGACACTTCAAAAATCTACTGGTTTGGCCGATTTGACTCTCAGTAACCCTTTGGTTTCATCTCAAGCAGCTTTTAGAGATTATATATTCTATGAACGAAGTAGAGAGTTAAGTGCTGAAGGCAAAAGATGGTTTGATTTAGTTCGTTGGGGTTCCCTAAAGACTACGTTGCGAAATATGATTAATAAAATGTCTGCGAAGGCATTAGAAGCACCTGTAGTTCAATGGCCTCCACTACCTGGAATTACACAACCGCCTTCAACTACAACAAATAAATGGACTAAATATTGGACAGGAAATAATGGACAAACTGTCGAATGGAATAAAATTACTTCCAATGTCCAAGATTTTCATATGTTACTGCCAATACCAAATAATGAGAGACTGGCAAATCCATCTATAGGACCGAATAATCCTGGATACAATTAATTAATTAAAAAAAAATAGTATGAAAACCAAATGTTCAATACGTATTTCAATGCTTCTAACGATTTTGTTTTGTTTCACTTTCTGTCAGAAAGATGAAATAGATACCTGGGTAAGTTTAGAAGGGACAATAATTAGAAGAGGGATGCCAATTGGATTGCCAATTGGATTGCCAATAGTATTTGCGGCTGATCAAACAACAGTAGCTGTTGATGAAACTGTCTCATTTACAATGTCTGGTAATGCCGAAACCTATGTGATTTATACCGGAGATGCGGGACACGATTTTACAAAAAGTTATTTAGTGATTACTGGAGGAAAAAAAGTTGATCAAGAGGATTATGTGCTAACACAAGCCAAGTTAGATCTTTGGATCCCTATTTTGACTGCTGATATTGCAACTTATAATATTATTCATCCCACTTCACCACTTAATGCCAATGCTATAATTGCTGGCTTAACGAGTTTAGTGGACAAATCGTATTATAAAGATACTGCAGCAATTAGAATTAGAGAGTTAATGCCAACACTCAAAACTTATAATGAATGCCAAATCCTAGTAGGTACTTATTTTACAAATTTAAGTGTATTATTAACTCCTGCAGGGGGATTTTCTACTGGAGTAGCTATAAACAGATATTATTTGACTTATTCCTATAAGTTTTC
>CAIJFC010000059.1 GCA_903819815.1 uncultured Bacteroidota bacterium | reverse complement strand
GTATCTTTAAATGGATCTCCAACAGTATCGCCAGTTACAGCTGCTTTGTGAGCCTCAGAACCTTTGAATGTCATTTCACCATTGATTTCAACACCTGCTTCGAAAGATTTTTTAGCATTGTCCCAAGCACCACCTGCATTGTTTTGGAACACTGCCCAAAGTACACCAGAAACGGTAACTCCAGCCATATAACCCCCTAACATTTCAGCGATTATTTGATTGTTTTCAGGATAAACTAATTTACCTAATAATACAATTGCAATTGGGAAACCAATAGTTAAAATACCTGGCAACATCATTTCGCGTAAAGCGGCTTTTGTAGAAATATCAACACATTTAGCATATTCAGGTTTTCCTGTTCCTTCCATAATTCCAGGAATTTCTTTGAACTGACGACGTACTTCATATACCATATCCATTGCCGCTTTTCCAACAGAATTCATTGCTAAAGCAGAGAAAACTACAGGAATCATTCCACCTACGAATAACATTGCTAATACTGGCGCTTTGAAGATATTGATACCGTCAATTCCTGTAAAAGTTACGTAGGCAGCAAATAAAGCTAATGAAGTTAATGCAGCCGAAGCGATTGCAAAACCTTTTCCTGTTGCAGCGGTTGTATTTCCTACAGAATCCAAAATATCGGTTCTGGTACGAACTTCTTTTGGTAATTCGCTCATTTCAGCAATTCCACCTGCATTATCAGATATTGGTCCGAAAGCGTCAATTGCTAATTGCATCGCCGTTGTAGCCATCATTGCCGAAGCTGCTAAAGCTACACCGTAGAATCCTGCTAATGCATACGTTGACCATATTGCTCCAGCAAATAATAAAACGGTTGGGAACGTAGAAATCATACCTGTTGCTAAACCAGCAATTACGTTCGTTCCAGCTCCAGTAGATGATTTTTGGACAATTGCTAAAACTGGTTTTGTACCTAAACCGGTATAATATTCTGTTACTGATGAAATGGCTCCACCAACAAATAATCCAATTAAGGTTGCATAGAAAACACGCATAGCAGAAATGTCTTTTAAACCTTCACCGAAGAAAGTCATTTTCATAGTTTCTGGCAACATGTATTTCACTAAGAATAAACAAGCCACAGCAGTCAAAGCAATAGAAACCCAGTTTCCAATGTTTAACGCTTTTTGCACTTGTGCTTCTTTAGCATCGTCACTTGAAATTTTTACTAGCATTGTTCCTATAATAGAAAACAAGATTCCGAAACCTGCAATTGCCATAGGTAATAAAATGGGTCCAATTCCGCCAAAAGCATCTTGAATCATTCCACCCATATCTTTAATCACATAGTTCCCAAGAACCATTGCAGCAAGAACTGTAGCTACATAAGAACCAAATAAATCGGCACCCATTCCGGCAACATCTCCAACGTTATCTCCAACGTTATCAGCAATTGTAGCTGGATTACGAGGATCGTCTTCTGGAATTCCGGCTTCTACTTTACCTACTAAATCGGCACCTACATCGGCAGCTTTAGTATAAATACCCCCACCCACTCGAGCAAATAATGCGATTGATTCCGCTCCAAGAGAGAAACCAGCTAATGTTTCCAATAACTTGGTCATGTCTTCGGTATTCGTCCAAACACCACCCATGAAAAGATTGTAAAGTATAATAAAGAAACCTGTTAAACCTAAGACTGCTAAACCAGCAACACCAAGACCCATTACCGTTCCACCACCAAAAGAAACTTTTAATGCTTGTGGCAAACTAGTACGAGCCGCTTGAGTAGTTCTAACGTTTGTTTTAGTTGCAATTTTCATCCCCATATTTCCTGCTAAAGCAGAGAAAAAAGCTCCAAAAACAAATGCCACTACTATTAATAAATGCGTTTTAACACCTGGCAAAAAAGTAATTCCTGCTAAAACTAAACTTGCAATTACTACAAAAACTGATAATAATCGGTATTCTGCTTTAAGGAAAGCCAAAGCACCTTCATAGATATAATCTGAAATTTCTTTCATTTTACCATCCCCAGCATCTTGTTTTAATACCCAAGATCTTTTGATTGCCATAAAAGCCAATCCTATTAAAGCCATAACTATTGGCACATAAATCATTAATGATTCCATATTCTATTTATTCGTTATTTAATAATCGGTTGCAAAGGTAGGAAAACCATGACAAATAAAAAAGCACAATTCACATTTGAAGAGTGCTTTTTTGAATATTTGTTATTTATTTTGATTTATTCTATAAAGAATGTTACTATTAAAAGTTTTTTTGGGGATTTTTCAAACAAATCACTTGTTACACAATTTATTATCATTTGAATTATTAGAAAAAGAATCCGAACGAGCCTTTAATACCAAAATTATTGGTTTGCGGAGTAATGTAGGAGCCTCTCCAACTAAATTCTATTCTGAATACTTTGAATATATTACCTATTCCGGCATTGTATTCCCAGTACACATTTTCCGGTGCTCTATAGTTTATTCCAGAAGCATTTAAAGCGCTACTATCATCCGAAATTGTTCCGTAAGCACCTCTAATTCCTATGGTTTCTCTCCAATTTAATTTTCTAAAATAGGGGATTCGAGAAAAAATACGTCCTCCAAAATTATGTTCTAATTGAAGTGTTGCATATTGATCGGCTTCAAATTCATAGAAATTTAAAAGGTTAAAAGTATTTCTAATGGTAAAATAGGTTTGGTTTCCTGGAATAATACTCATCAATCCTAGTGGAACACCACCATAGGTTTTTCCTAATTCAATAGTAGAATTTAAAACGCCTAATGAACCAATAATCATGGGTTGTTTGTAATAAAGTTGTACTTTTTTATAATCAAAATCACTACTTAAAAACCCTTTTATTCCTTGACTAAAATTAATAAAAAATCTAGGATACGGACTGCTAACTATTTGTCGTTCAACCGCATAACCTATTGGTTTTCTCCCTGGAGTATAATCAATTTGGAAATTAACTTCCGATTGTTTTAGGTCGGCTCTTGAAATTCCTCCATTGCCCAATGCGTCAGGTAGCGTAGTGTAATAGTCTAATTTAAATTCTGGAGAAGCGGAAACTAAGGTTCTATAGGAGAAACCTGTTTGCAAAGTCAAGTTTTTAACTGGCTCTAAGTATACTGCAAATGAGGTAAAATTCACGTTGGTCAATTTACCATTATTTCCACCTGCAAATAATGATGAGGATGCAAAACTTCGTCCCAAAACATCATTTGAAGTTGTTAAACTAGCTCCTATTTGTTCCACATCTCTTCTGGTTCCCCCTTCAATAATTAATCGGTTGTTTCTATTTAAAAGCCATTTTCCAGAAACACCATATTTAACTTTGTTGTCCTTAAAACCATAGGCTGTATAAGCCTGAATCCGCCACAAATCGTTGTTCCCAAAATAGGTTCGACCTCCAATACGCAATCGCATTCCTTCTACATTATTAAATCCTACGGTTGATAAAACGGGCCCATAATCAATAATACCGTCATTATAATAGCCACTTCCTAAAATAGTAACAACATTATATAATTGCTTGAATTTTCTATTGGTTTGTAAAGTATCAAGCATTTTATAGATGCCTTTTTCATCTTTATTTAAATTCTCAAATCGATTTTCTTCCCAAAATTCATCGGGTTTAGTGAAAATAGATTCCTCTTTATCAAATGTTTCTTCTTTATAAAAATCAGCGGGTTTAGTTATATTAAATTGATGATTCCGGTAAAGCGTGGTCCTTTTACCATACATACCTCGGGAAGTTTCTTTTTTGCTTAAAGCAAAATCGGTCATCATATAATCGCGAGTTAACAAGAAAACAGAGTCGTTCATTACCTCAAATTCTTGTTCTAAATAAATGTCCTTTACCCAGTTGATATTCGCACTTTTGGTAGAAGCCATAGTAATATTTTTGATGGCATAGGTAGAATCGGTGACCCAAAAATCTCCTTTAAAAGTCAGCTCGTTTTTTCGTCTTGGATAAAAAAGAATATTATAACACCATTTTTTATCTATAAACGAACTGTCTCTCAAAACATAATTATATACATCGATTCCGGTTTTGGAAAGCGGGCTGGTAAAACTCTTGTCAAAGAAATTCAGATAATTATTATAAATATCGTTTTGATTATAAAGGTCTTTAACAAATTCAATTATTTGCTGGTTCGAATTAAACCCAGAGTTTTTGTTGGCTTTCAATATTTCTTTGACTTTCCCTCTCACATTATCTCCATAAACATTGGAAAGCGCTTCGTTTATAAAAATTGGCAAATACGTTTTTCCCGTAACTTTTGAAGTATCAACCTGTTTGAAAATAAATTCCATTCCCTTGAAGATCTTACTTTTCATAAAAGCACTGTCAATGGTATTCATATCAAATTCCAATTTCTCGTACTTTTCCATTTCATATTGATTGAACTGACTCAAACCATTTTTACGTCGGTGCTCCCATATTTTTCTGAGGATGTCGATTGCTGGGTTATTTTTTTTGGAGGTTTTTCCGGAATAAATTACTACTTCATTCAATTTTACCCCATCGGTAATTTTGATTTTAAAATCATAATTAACCTCTTTTGGCAAGGTAACTTCTTTAGTTTGAAATCCTGAAAACGAAACTACAATCACTTTATGGGGTAGTTTAGACTCCAAATAAAAACGCCCGTCTTCATTGGAAACTACCCCTTCATTTGTTCCTTTAAACATAATATTGGCATAGGGAACGGGTTGATTTTTATCGTCAATAACAGTCCCACTTACCTTAGTTTGGGCATTGGCATAAAAAGACAAAATCAGAAAAAGGGTGATAACTAGTTTGAATTTCATAAATAAAAAAAACTTCACCATTTTTTTTGATGAAGTTTCAAATATAGTAATTTTAATTATTCGACAGCTGTTAAAATTTTAGAGGAAAAACAACTTAACTATTTAACCTTAAATTATTTTTTATACATTACTTTTTTAACTGCAGCTACCACATCAGATGCGTTTGGCAACCATTCTTTCAATAATGTTGGAGAATAGGGCGCAGGAGTATCAGCAGTGGTGATTCTTTGAATTGGCGCATCTAAAAAGTCGAATGCACTTTCTTGAACAATATACGTTATTTCTGAAGCAACACTTGCAAAAGGCCACGCTTCTTCCAGAACTACCAATCTATTTGTTTTTCTAACCGACGTTAAAATAGCATCATAATCCATTGGGCGAACCGTTCTTAAATCGATAATTTCACAAGAAATTCCTTCTTTAGCCAATTCATCAGCAGCAATATGAGCCTCTTTAATAATTTTTCCAAAAGATACAATGGTTACATCTGTTCCTTCTCTTTTAATATCGGCAACACCAAGCGGAATAATATAATCGCCATCAGGCACTTCTCCTTTATCACCATACATTTGTTCCGATTCCATGAAAATTACTGGATCGTTATCGCGAATTGCCGCTTTCAACAACCCTTTAGCATCATAAACAGTTGAAGGAACAACCACTTTTAATCCTGGAGTATTGGCAAACCAGTTTTCAAAAGCTTGGGAGTGTGTGGCACCAAGTTGACCCGCAGATGCTGTTGGACCTCTAAATACCATTGGCATTGGAAATTGTCCCGCCGACATTTGACGCATCTTAGCCGCATTATTAATAATTTGATCAATACCAACTAACGAGAAATTGAAGGTCATGTATTCCACAATTGGACGACAGCCATTCATAGCAGAACCTACAGCGATTCCGGCAAAACCTAACTCAGCAATTGGCGTATCAATAACCCGCTTTTCACCAAATTCAGCTAGCATTCCTTTGGAAGCTTTGTAAGCACCATTGTATTCAGCAACTTCTTCACCCATTAAATATATGGATTCATCGCGTCGCATTTCCTCACTCATCGCTTCACAAATGGCTTCTCTAAATTGTATAGTTCTCATCTATTTATAGGTGTTTCTTAAATTTTGAGCAAAAATAAATATTTTATACCATTTTAAGCACAAAAATCTTTAAAATTATTTGGAGCTTTTTCCTGCTTTCCTCTTTATCCCCGCAAAGGGCGGGGGATGCCGCTTCAATCAGGGCTACGAAATCGATTTAGTATTGCTATTTTGTTGAAAAATAATATGCGCGCATAGTAAATTGAATTAATTTATTTACTAATTTAGTTGCCGAAAAAGTATACATTATAAAATTATATTATATGAACCTATTAGTTTGCATCAGCCACGTTCCTGATACTACTTCAAAAATTAATTTTACCAATGGCGATTCTGAATTTGACACTAATGGCGTTCAATTTGTAATCAACCCAAATGATGAATTTGGTTTAACACGTGCTATTTGGTTTCAAGAACAACAAGGAGCCAATGTTACTGTTGTAAATGTTGGAGGTCCAGAAACAGAACCAACATTAAGAAAAGCACTAGCAATAGGCGCTAACGAAGCGATTAGAGTAAATGCCAATCCAACTGATGGCTATTTTGTTGCAAAACAATTAGCCGAAGTGATTAAAAATGGGAATTACGATTTAGTAATTGCAGGGAAAGAATCTTTGGATTATAACGGAGGAATGGTTCCTGGAATGATTGCAGGATTGTTGGGTTTTAACTTTATTAATTCTTGTGTTGCCTTAACTGTAGATGGAAGTTCCGTAACAGCATCAAGAGAAATTGACGGCGGAAAAGAAATTATAAGCGCTCAATTGCCCTTAATTATTGGAGGTCAAAAAGGTTTGGTTGAAGAAAAAGACCTACGTATTCCAAACATGAGAGGAATTATGACTGCACGAACTAAGGTATTAACTATTTTAGAACCTGTTACTACTGATTCAAAAACAGCTACTATAAAATTTGAAAAACCAGCTCCAAAATCGGCAGTAAAATTAGTTAGCGCTGATAATTTGGATGAATTAATCAGTTTATTACACAACGAAGCTAAAGTAATCTAAAACATAATTATAAATTGTAAATTATAAATGTTGAATTTGGTTTTCAAAAACATTTAAAATTTAACATTCAAAATTTAAAATATTAAAAAAATGGCAATATTAATATACGCAGAATCTGCTCCCGACGCTTCGGGAGGAAAATTAAAAAAAGTGGCATTTGAATTGGCTTCCTACGCTAAAAAAGTAGCAGAATCTTTAGGGACTTCTGTAACCGCAATCACCATAAATGCAAATGATGTTTCTGAATTAGCCAATTATGGAGTGGATAAAGTACTGAAAGTAAACAATCCAAAATTAGCAGGATTTACTGCCAAAGCCTATGCCGATGTCATTAAGCAAGCGGCTCAAAAAGAAAACTCACCAGTTATCATTTTATCATCTACTACAGATAGTTTGTATTTAGCCCCTCTAGTTTCAATTTCACTAGAAGCTGGATTTGCATCAAATGTAGTTGGACTTCCCCAAAACTTAGCTCCGTTTCAAGTGAAAAGAAATGGATTTTCCAATAAAGCATTTGTAACAACAGAAATTGCAACACCTATAAAAGTGCTTAGTATTTCTAAAAATTCGTATGGAATCTTTGAAAATAAATCTAGTTTAACCGCAGAAGATTTTAACCCTTTGATTGAAGATGCTGATTTCGGTGTAAAAGTAGTTTCAGTTGAAAAAGCTTCAGGAAAAGTGACTATCGCCGATGCCGATATTGTAGTTTCTGCAGGCCGAGGATTAAAAGGGCCTGAAAACTGGGGAATGATCGAAGAATTAGCAGGCGTTTTAGGGGCAGCGACAGCTTGTTCTAAACCAGTTTCTGATTTAGGATGGCGTCCTCACGGGGAGCATGTAGGGCAAACTGGGAAACCTGTAGCTGCTAATTTATACATTGCTATAGGAGTTTCAGGCGCCATTCAACACATAGCAGGAATCAATTCTTCAAAAGTAAAAGTAGTAATCAATACGGATGCCGAAGCACCATTTTTTAAAGTTGCTGACTATGGAATCGTTGGTGATGCTTTTGAAATTGTACCTAAATTGATCGAAAAATTAAAAGCTTTTAAAGCAACTAATTAAAATATAGATTTCACAAATAGAGAAGGTTGCCAAAGTTTATTTAATTCTGGTTGCCTTTTTTATTTTAGATAAATTTCTTTGTAACTTTATTTAATACATTGTACTTTTGCAACTATGAGCTTAGTAAAACTTACAATTCAAGGAATTTCATACAGCCAAACTCAAAATGGAGCTTACGCTTTGATCTTGAATGAGGTTGATGGTGATCGAAAACTGCCAATTGTAATTGGGGCATTCGAAGCTCAATCTATTGCAATCGCATTAGAAAAAGAAATAAAGCCTCCACGCCCACTTACCCACGACTTGTTTAAAAATTTTGCTGAACGTTTTGAAATTGTTGTGAAACAAGTCATTATTCATAAACTAGTTGACGGCGTTTTTTATTCAAGTATTATATGTGAAAGAGATAAAATCGAAGAGATCATTGATGCTCGTACTTCTGATGCAATAGCATTGGCATTGCGTTTCAATGCTCCTATTTTTACCTATAAAAACATACTTGATAAAGCGGGAATTTACATGAAAACTAATTTAATGGATGATGAAAATAGCCCTAAAGAAATGGACGAAAGTTTATCAAATGCAAATGCCTTCGGAGTAGAAGAAAATGCTGTTACCGGAAGCACGTATTCTAAAAATAGTTTAACTGAATTGGCTGAATTATTGGAGAATGCCGTTGAAAAAGAAGATTACCGCGAAGCAGCTAAAATTCGCGATGAAATATCAAAAAGAGAATAATAAAAATTGTTTAATCATTAATTCGTTTAAATGTAATTTAAAAACCGATTAACGATTATTCAGGGTATCCAAATAAAATCAAGAATGAAGCAATATTTAGACTTAGTAAAACACGTATTAAAAAACGGAACACAAAAAGGAGATCGAACAGGAACAGGAACAAAAAGTGTTTTTGGATATCAAATGCGTTTTGACTTAAGTGAAGGTTTTCCAATGGTTACTACTAAAAAATTGCACCTTAAGTCAATTATTTATGAGTTGCTTTGGTTTTTAAAAGGCGAAACTAATATTGCTTATTTAAAAGAAAATGGCGTTAAAATTTGGGACGAATGGGCAAATGAAAATGGCGATTTGGGTCCTGTTTATGGACACCAATGGCGCAATTGGAATAGTGAAGAAATAGATCAAATTTCGGAAATCATTGAGGCTTTAAAAACCAATCCAAACAGCCGAAGAATGTTAGTTTCGGCCTGGAACCCAAGTGTTCTTCCTGATACTACAAAATCATTTGCTGAAAATGTAGCCAACGGAAAAGTAGCGTTACCACCATGTCATGCTTTTTTTCAATTTTATGTTTCGGAAGGTAAATTATCGTGTCAATTGTACCAAAGAAGTGCTGATATCTTTTTAGGAGTGCCATTTAATATTGCCTCTTACGCCTTATTAACAATGATGATTGCACAAGTTTGCGAATTAAAAGTTGGTGAATTTATTCACACTTTTGGCGATGCGCATATTTACAATAATCATTTTGAACAAGTGGAATTACAACTTTCAAGAGATGTAAAAGAATTGCCCAAAATGATATTAAACCCTGAGATAAAAAATATTTTCGATTTCAAATTTGAAGATTTTACTTTGGAAGGTTATGATCCTCATCCAGGAATTCGAGGAGAAGTGGCAGTTTAAAAAAGACCTCTTTTGATAATGATAAATTGAAATTTCTTTCAATAATTCTAATAAAATGAAAATATTAATCGCTGCTACCTCCTTAAATAATGCTCTTGGAAAGGACAATAAAATAATTTGGCATTTGCCAGATGACTTTAAGCGTTTCAAAGAATTAACTTCTGGGCACCATATTGTAATGGGAAGAAAAACATTTGAGAGTTTCCCAAAACCATTACCCAATAGAACGCACGTAGTAATTACAAGACAAAAAAACTACCATCCCGAAGGTTGCATTGTGGTGAACAGTATTGAAGGCGCCTTTGAAATTTGCCCGAAAAACGAAGACGTTTTTTTAATTGGCGGTGCCGAAATCTATGAATTAGGACTTCCATTTATTGACAAAATAGAACTCACATTAATTAATGACAACTTTAAAGCGGATGCCTTTTTTCCAAAAATAGATTTTTCAAAATGGGAATTAATTAAGGAAGAATTTCATGCTAAAGATGAAAAACATGCTCACGAATTTAGCTTTCAAACCTTCCTCAAAAGATAATTAAATTCTTACCTTTGCCCCAAAATTAATACTAATGTCTAAGAATATTACCCCGTATAAAGATTCAGAATTAGGTAAAAAAGATCAAGTAGCACAAATGTTTGACACTATTTCTGGAAATTATGACGGGTTAAACCGAGTAATTTCTTTTGGTATCGACATTAAATGGCGTAAAAAAGTACTGCAATTGGTTTCAGATAAAAATCCAAAAACCGTTTTAGATATCGCCACAGGAACTGGAGATTTAGCCATATTGATGACGGCAACAAGTGCTGAAAAAATTATTGGATTGGATATTTCTGCAGGAATGCTTGATGTGGGAAGAAAAAAAATTGAGTGTAAAAAACTTTCTGATAAAATAGAAATGATATTGGCCGATTCCGAAAATATGCCTTTTGAAGACAACACTTTTGATGCCATTACCGTTGCTTTTGGAGTTCGAAATTTTGAAACATTAGAAAAAGGTTTGGGCGAAATTCTTCGAGTTTTAAAACCTAACGGGATTTTTGTGATTTTAGAAACTTCGGTTCCTGATAAAACACCTTACAAACAAGGGTATAAATTTTACTCGAAAAACATCCTTCCTTTAATTGGAAAATTATTCTCAAAAGACAATTCTGCGTATCAATATTTGTCTGAATCAGCGTCTGTTTTTCCTTATGGAGAAGCGTTAAACAATATTTTGAAGAAAATTGGGTTTATAGATGTAGTATCGATGCCACAAACATTTGGAGTGGCCACCATTTATTCTGCTACAAAAAAATAATTAGGAATCATAAAATGAAAAAAATAATAATCCTATTTTTAATGCTTTTTTCAAGTATTGGATTTTCCCAAACCAAAGGCATGTTCAGTTACGACCCGCTTGTGAATTTAGAAAACTTTGATAAAGCTAATGTGTATTGGGGTTATTTTTTAGGATTTAATTCTTATGGTTTTAAAATTGATTATAAAAGTTTACAATCTGTAGATGTACAAGTTGAAAGTACAACTGGCTTTAATGTTGGACTTGTTGGTGACCTTCGGCTTCATGAATACTTTAATTTACGATTTGAACCGGGTTTGTATTACGCTCAAAGAAATCTTATGTTTCCGTATTTTACTCGTGAATTTGATGCCTACAGAGAAGTAAAATCAACTTATATTAATTTTCCATTACTACTGAAATTCTCGGCATTAAGAACCGGAAATGTTCGTCCGTATTTAACAGCAGGAGTTTCTAGAACTTTAAATTTAGGTAGTAATTCTAATTCTACTGACGATAATTCGCAGCAGCGATTTAGGGTGAAAACGTGGACTTCGAATTATGAATTGGGATTTGGAATTGACTTGTATTTTGAATATTTTAAATTTTCGCCATCAATACGCGGCGTTTTCGGATTGGAAGATGAACTTATTCGAGATAATGACCCTTTAAGTCCTTGGACAAACAATATTGAATCGATGAAAACTAGGGCGATTCTAATTAATTTCACTTTTCATTAAAAGAAAATTACCTTCTAAATTCACTTAAAATTATTGCTGTTGCAGAAGCTACATTCAAACTTTCTGTAAGTTGTAAATCGCCAAAACGAGGAATTGTCAATCTGTTTTTGATTGTATTTTCAACTTCTGGAGAAATTCCATTGGCTTCATTTCCCATTATTACAATAGCCTCTTTCGGCAGGATTTCCATATAAACATTGGACCCATCCATAAAAGTACCAAAAATGGGCAAGGAAGAATTTTGTAAAAATGATTTTAAATTTACATATCTCACATTAACCCTAGAAATTGAACCCATGGTGGCCTGAACCACTTTAGGGTTGTACAAATCTACCGTTTGCTCGGAGCATACCACTTGAGAAATTCCAAACCAATCACACAATCTTAAAATAGTCCCAAGATTTCCTGGATCTCGAATATCATCTAGAGCTAAGATTAAACCTTTATCTAATATTGGCATTGAAGCGGGAATTTTAAAAACTGCCAAACAATTATTTGGTGTCGACAATGCGCTTATTTTCTTTAATTCGGATTCAGAAATTAAAGACTTCAAAGGCAAAGGCACCTCATCAAATAAAGGTTCAGTGCAATACAAATGTTCTAAGATAAAGTTGGATTTCAACAATTCCTGAATTACTTTTACACCTTCAGCGATGAATAATTGGTTTGCAATTCTATTTTTTTTTAGATGCAAACTTGATATTAACTTTATTTGGTTTTTACTAACCATAGAAATAATGTACTTTTGAATTAAATATTTCACATCCTTTGAGAAACCAGACTACAAAAATATCATTATTTATTCTAATTGCTGTAATAATCTCTGCTTGTAATTCTTTACGAAGAGTTCCAAATGGGAAAATGCTATTGACCAAAAATGAAATTTTAGTTGATGGGAAGAAAGAAGGTAATGAAGAGGTAACCAATCAGTTGTACCAAAAACCAAACAGCTCTTTATTTGGATACCGACTTCGTTTGAATATTTTTAATTTGGCATCACCAAACCCAGATTCCATTTACAAGGCAAAATTTATAAAAAATCCAGATAAATATACTGCGATGGCAAAATGGCTTTCGAAAAAGCAAGTGGATCGTTTGGGAAAATCCTTTTATTATTTCGGAATTCATAACTTTCTTAAAAAAACTGGTGAAGCGCCTATTATTTTCGATCAAAAAAGTACAGACCGTTCTTTATCAAGATTGCAATCCTATTATTTTGACAAAGGTTACTTTAACCTAAAAGGGAATTATAAAATTGACACTGTTGGCAATAAAAAAGCGTTTGTAAAATATACCATAAACAAAGGAAATTCATTTATTTTGGATACCATAAATGTAAATATAAAAACTCCAATTTTAGATTCACTTTATTTGACAAATAATAATTTGGCATTTCTTAAATCTGGAAAACAATACAATAAAATTGATTTTGATGCAGAAAGAAATCGGATTACAGCCCATTTTAGAAATAATGGTGCCTATTTTTTTCAACAAAATTATATAAATTATTCCATAGATACTTTAAATGCGAACAGCAAAGCCAATATTGATCTTAATATTGAAAATCAAGCTATTAGAGTTGGTGATTCTACCAAAATAATGCCATTTAAATTGTATAAAATCAGTAATGTAAATATTTATACAGATAACTTAATAACAAAAAATAATTCCATTGCTTTAGATAGTGTTTCTTTTAATAATTTCAATTTGTATAGTGTTTCAAAATTAAAATACAAACCAAAAGCGATCACTGACGCTGTTTTTATTTCAAAAGGAAGTACTTTTTCAGACATAAAAACTACATTAACTTCTAGGTCTTTAGGTGGATTACGTGTTTTTAACTATCCTTTAATTCAATATGTAGTTGACCCAAAAGATGAAAATTCATTAATTACAAATATCTATTTATCGCCAAGACCCAAATTAAGTTTTGGCTACAACTTTGACTTTACCCATTCGGCAATTCAAGATATCGGGATAACGGCAAGTACCGCCGTTTCCATTAGAAATATTTTTCAAGGTGCAGAAACATTAGAAATTTCTGCCAGGGGAAATATCGGTTCCTCAAAAGAAGTTGCCAAGATCAATAATAGCTTTTTCAATGTTTCAGAATATGGTTTTGACATTAAACTCCATTTACCAAGGGTATTTTTTCCAATTAAAACAGAGCGAATAATTCCAAAAAAGATGTTGCCTTTTACCAGTCTGGCAGTAGGTTACATTAAACAAGAAAACATTGGATTAGACAAACAAAATTTTACTAGTTCCCTTAATTATAACTGGAACCCAAATGATAATGTAAAAGCTCGTTTTGAATTGTTAAATGTACAATTTGTAAAAAATGTAAATACAAGTAATTATTTTAATATTTACAAATCATCGTATTATGTTTTAAATTCTTTGGCTCAAAATGCGAGTTATGCAGTGAATCCTAATTATTTTAGCAACCAAGAATTGATTATTGAAAGCGGCACCACCGGATTTACTAATGATGTTTTAGGGCCAAATCCAACCATTTTTCCATCTGCAGAAGATTATAAAACCATTCGAAGTATCGAAGAAAGAAGGAGTAGGTTGACAGAAAATGATTTGATAGTTTCTACAAGTTATACTTATAGTGAAAACACGAAAAAAGATCAAAATGATAATGATTTTATGATCTTTAGAGGAAAAATAGAATCTGCTGGTAACTTATTATCATTGCTTGCACGAGCTTCCAAACAATTAAACAATCAAGAAAGCACCAATAAATTTTTTGAAGTTGAATATTCACAATATTTTAAAGTAGAAGGTGAATTTATCAAATTATGGGATTTGCATAGAAAGAGAATTCTTGCAATTCGTTCGTTCGCAGGTGTTGCAATACCGTATGGAAATTCCAACAATATTCCATTTTCTAGAAGTTATTTTGCTGGGGGAACCAATGACAATAGGGCTTGGCAATCTTACGGCTTAGGGCCTGGAGCAAGTGGAGGAATTAATGATTTTAATGAAGCAAATTTAAAATTGGCTTTAAGCGCTGAACTTCGTTTTAATATATTTGGTCAATTAAACGGGGCATTATTTGTTGATGCAGGAAATATTTGGAATGTTTTGGACAATGTTGATGATGAAAAATACGTGTTTAAAAATTTCAATTCTATAAATAACAGTGCCATTGGTTCCGGCTTCGGATTTAGATATGATTTTAATTTTTTTATTGTACGACTGGATTTAGGATTTAAAACCTATAATCCATCAGAAGCAGAAGGTAGAAAATGGTTTAAAGATTATAATTTAGACAAGTCTGTAATAAATATTGGAATTAATTATCCATTCTAATTTTATAAATTATTAATTTTGCATCCTAATAAATAATAAAACAACACATAAATGTCACACAACATCAAAGCTGGAGTTGCAACCGGTGATTCAGTTCAAGCAATTTTTAGCTATGCAAAACAAAAAGGATTTGCACTTCCTGCAATAAATGTAACTGGTTCAAGCACGGTTAATGGTGTTTTAGAAACTGCTGCAAAATTAAAAGCCCCTGTTATTATTCAATTTTCAAACGGTGGATGTATTTTTAATGCAGGAAAAGGTTTGTCTAACGCAAATGAAAAAGCAGCTATCCTAGGAGGAATTGCTGGCGCAAAACATGTTCATACCTTAGCAGAAGCTTACGGAGCAACTGTAATTCTTCATACTGACCACTGTGCTAAAAAATTATTACCTTGGATTGATGGATTATTAGATGCTAGCGAAGTTCATTTTGCTGAAACTGGAAAACCGCTATTTAGTTCTCATATGATAGATTTATCAGAAGAACCAATTGAAGAAAACATTGAAATTTGTAAAACTTATTTGGCTAGAATGAGCAAAATGGGGATGACATTAGAAATTGAACTTGGAATTACTGGTGGTGAAGAAGATGGAGTTGACAATTCTGATGTGGATAGTTCAAAATTATACACCCAACCTTCAGAAGTTGCTTATGCTTATGAAGAATTATTGAAAGTAAGTCCGCGTTTTACTATAGCTGCATCTTTCGGAAATGTTCACGGTGTTTACAAACCAGGAAATGTAAAATTGACTCCTAAAATCTTGAAAAATTCTCAAGATTACGTTCAAGAAAAATTCAATACCGGAAAAAATCCAGTTGATTTTGTATTTCATGGAGGTTCAGGATCTACTTTGGAAGAAATAAGAGAAGCTATTGGATATGGCGTTGTAAAAATGAATATAGACACCGATTTGCAATTTGCTTTCACGGAAGGAATTCGTGATTATGTGGTAAATAATATAGATTATTTAAAAACACAAATCGGAAATCCAGAGGGTGCTGATCAACCTAATAAAAAATATTACGATCCTAGAAAATGGGTTCGTGAAGGAGAAATGACATTTAACGCGAGATTAGAACAAGCTTTCGCAGATTTGAATAACGTCAACACTTTGTAATTAACAATTGATAATTGACATCAATTATCCATTATCCATTAAAATTATGTCTTGGTTTAAAAGAACAGAAAAAGGAATTACTACAGCCACTGAGGACAAAAAAGATGTCCCTAAAGGATTGTGGTATAAATCTCCAACAGGAAAAATTATTGATGCCGACGAATTAGCAAGAAACCTTTGGGTAAGCCCTGAGGATGACTTTCATGTTAGAATTGGAAGTAAAGAATATTTCGAAATATTATTCGACAATAATGAATTTAAGGAATTAGACGCTAAAATGACTTCTAAAGATCCTTTGCGTTTTGTGGATACTAAAAAATATGCCGACCGATTGAAAGACGCTATGGAAAAAACCAAATTGAAAGATGCGGTTCGAACTGGTGTTGGAAAATCAAAAGGGAATGACTTGGTAGTTTGCTGCATGGATTTTGCTTTTATTGGTGGTTCTATGGGAGCTGTTGTAGGGGAAAAAATTGCTCGTGGAATTGATCATGCTATCAAAAATAAAATCCCTTTTGTAATGATTTCAAAATCAGGAGGGGCGAGAATGATGGAGGCGGCTTATTCTTTAATGCAATTGGCAAAAACATCAGCAAAATTAGCGCAATTGGCCGAAGCTGGAATTCCATACATTTCTTTATGTACCGATCCAACTACAGGAGGAACAACTGCTTCATATGCCATGTTAGGAGATATCAATATTTCTGAGCCTGGAGCATTAATAGGATTTGCAGGACCAAGAGTAGTGAGAGATACCACGGGAAAAGATTTGCCTGAAGGATTTCAAACCGCCGAATTCTTATTGGAACATGGTTTCTTAGATTTTATTGCTCCAAGAAAAGAATTAAAAGATAAAATTAATTTATATATCGATTTGATTTTAAATCAAGAAGTAAGATAAATTATTATCCCAATGACATAAAAAAAACTCAAAGTTAACCTTTGAGTTTTTTTTATTTTATACAATTACATTCCCGTTCGAATGGCTTCCACAGGGTCTAATTTTGAAGCTGAAATGGCAGGTAAAATTCCTGAAATTAATCCGATTACCGCGGCCAATCCAGTTCCTAAAAGTATGTTTCCTAATCCTAATACAAATTCAAAATCCAATACATTGGTTAATATAATAGCGATTATCCAAACTAAAATAAGTCCGATTACACCTCCAATTACTGATAAAATAACAGCTTCAAATAGAAATTGAAATAAAATAAAACGATTTTTTGCTCCCAATGATTTTTGAATTCCAATTAAATTGGTTCGTTCTTTTACAGAAACAAACATAATATTGGCAATACCAAACCCGCCAACCAATAATGAAAAAACGCTAATAATCCAACCTACAATATTCATTTTCGAAATGATTCCGTCTAATAAATCGGTAAAACCAGACAATACATTGATGAAAAAATTATCTATTTCACCTGTTTTCATTCCGCGATAATTTCTCAATTTCTGAATTAATTCTGCTTTATAAGCCTCCATATCGATACCTTTTTCCGGTTTAATAACAATAACTGGAGTCATCGAATCATTGTTATCACCATACAATCTTCTTAGAAAATTTACAGGTAAATAAACAGAAGTATCATCGCTATCGCCAAAAATTCCTGCGCCTTGTTTTTTTAAAACACCCACAACAGTAAACTTTTGACCGTACATTCTAATTTTTTTTCCAATAGGATCGGAACCTTCAAAAAGTCCTTCCGCCACTTCATTTCCAAGAACAACTAAAGCCGCGCCAGAATTGGCCTCTGATTCATTATAAAAACGACCTTCGGAAAATTCTAATCCTTGAATATCAATAAATTCATGTGAGACAGGAACAACATTTACGTCACTAACAATATTTGCCTCGTATTTAAGTGATTGTCTTGCGGCAAACATTTGGTAACACATTTCTTTTGTGTTGTTTACTGAAGATTTTAAATACTCGTATTCATCATATTTTACATTTGGAAACTGCTCTCTTTTCCACTGGGGAATTTCTGAAGGGCCAAATGAAAAACGCATCAAGTAAATGGTGTTTTTATCTAAAGTACTTAAATCTTTTTTGATTTTTCTATCTAAAGAGTCTACAGCAGCTAGAACTGCAATTATGGAAAAAATTCCAATTGTAACTCCTAATAAAGAAAGTAATGTTCGCAATTTATTGTTTCGCAGTGCATTCATTGCAAAACTGAAACTCTCTTTTAGCAGTCGGAAATAAACAATCATGGCTTTAATTTAGTAGTGTAAAATTCAATATTATTTTATGAAAAACCTAATAAAATAACTATTTTTGCACTATTAAATCTAACTACTACAATGAACACTACTAAGAAAATCCAATCTGCTTTAATTTCAGTTTTTTCAAAAGACGGATTAGAACCCATCGTGAGAAAATTACACGAACAAAATGTTACTTTTTACTCCACTGGAGGAACTGAAGATTATATAAAAAACCTTGGGATTCCTGTTGTTCCTGTAGAAGAAGTTACTTCTTATCCATCCATTTTAGGTGGTCGGGTAAAAACTTTGCATCCAAAAATTTTTGGTGGTATTTTAAATCGCCAAGACAATGAAAGTGATGTGCAACAAATGGAAGAATTTAATATTCCACAGATTGATTTAGTAATTGTAGATTTATATCCATTTGAAAAAACAGTTGCATCAGGCGCATCGGAAGCGGATAGTATTGAGAAAATTGATATTGGCGGAATTTCATTAATTCGAGCTGCTGCAAAGAATTTTAAAGATACTGTAATTGTGGCTTCGGTAAATGAATACAGCACACTTTTAGATACTATTACCGCTCAAAATGGCGCAACAACAATAGAAGATAGAAAATTATTTGCTACTAAAGCATTCCATGTTTCTTCGAATTATGACACTGCCATTTTTAATTATTTTAATACTGATGAAACGTATTACAAACAAAGTATTGCCAACGGACAAATTTTAAGATATGGAGAAAATCCTCATCAAAAAGGCTATTTCTTTGGTGATTTTGACGCCATGTTCACTAAATTACATGGTAAAGAATTGTCTTACAATAATTTATTAGATGTTGATGCAGCAGTAAATTTGATTTTAGAATTTAAAAATGAACAGTCAACCTTTGCCATATTAAAACACAATAATGCTTGCGGTTTAGCTACAAGAAAATCAATGAAAGAGGCTTATTTAACCGCTTTGGCTTGCGATCCAACATCCGCTTTTGGAGGGGTTTTAATTGCCAATGGCAAAATTGATGTCGCTACGGCAAATGAAATAAATTCGTTGTTTTGTGAAGTAGTAATTGCGCCAAGTTATGATGAAGAAGCAATCACTATTTTAGAACAAAAGAAAAATAGAATAATATTAGTACAAAACGAGGTTGAATTGCCTCAAACTCAAGTTAGAACTTGTTTGAATGGACTTTTAGTACAAGATAAAAATAACATCACCGATTCAAAATCAGATTTAAAAACGGTAACAAATACGGAACCAACTTCTCAAGAAATTGAGGATTTGATATTTGCATCAAAAATTTGTAAAAACACAAAATCAAATACGATTGTTTTTGCAAAAAACGGAACTTTAATTTCATCTGGAACCGGACAAACTTCAAGAGTGGACGCTTTAAAACAAGCCATTGAAAAAGCCGGTGCTTTTGGATTTGATTTGCACGGAGCTGTAATGGCGAGTGATGCTTTCTTTCCGTTTCCTGATTGTGTTGAAATTGCAAAAAACGCTGGAATTACAGCAGTGATTCAGCCTGGAGGCTCTATAAAAGATGAATTGAGTATCGATTATTGTAATGAAAATAAAATTGCAATGGTATTTACAGGAACACGTCATTTTAAACATTAATTTGTTTAACTTTGTAAATAATTTATTTAAAACCTAACTAAACCCTTAACTGACTTATGGGATTTTTTGATTTCATGACTGAGGATATCGCTATCGACCTTGGTACCGCAAACACATTAATCATTCACAATGGAAAAGTTGTAATTGATTCACCATCTATTGTTGCTCGTGATAGAATTACGGGTAAAATTATTGCCGTTGGTAAAGAGGCAAATTTGATGCAAGGTAAAACCCATGAAAACATAAAAACCATTCGACCGTTAAAAGATGGAGTAATTGCCGATTTTGATGCATCTGAAAAAATGATCAGCATGTTTATCAAAAGTATTCCCGCGCTGAAAAAAAGAATGTTCACGCCAGCTCTTCGTATGGTTGTTTGTATTCCATCGGGAATTACTGAAGTAGAAATGCGTGCGGTAAAAGAATCTTGTGAGCGAGTAAACGGGAAAGAAGTCTACTTAATTCACGAACCTATGGCTGCGGCTATTGGAATTGGAATTGACATTATGCAACCAAAAGGGAACATGATTGTGGATATCGGAGGAGGAACAACTGAAATTGCAGTAATTGCACTTGGAGGTATCGTTTGTGATAAATCAGTAAAAATTGCAGGGGACGTATTCACCAATGATATCATTTATTATATGCGTACGCAGCACAACTTATTTGTTGGAGAAAGTACTGCTGAGAAAATAAAAATAGAAATTGGAGCAGCTATTGAAGATCTAGAAACTCCGCCAGACGAATATTCAGTTCAAGGTCGTGATTTGTTAACAGGAAAGCCAAAACAAGTTATTGTTTCTTATAGAGAAATTGCAAAAGCATTAGATAAATCGATACAAAGAATTGAAGATGCGGTTATGGAAACACTATCTCAAACACCTCCCGAATTAGCAGCCGATATCTACAACACTGGTATTTATTTAGCAGGTGGAGGATCAATGTTAAGAGGTTTGGATAAGAGAATTTCTCAAAAAACAGATTTGCCAGTTTACATTGCTGAAGACCCTTTAAGAGCGGTAGTTCGTGGAACCGGAATGGCATTGAAAGACATCCCAAGATTTAGAAGTATTTTAATAAAATAATAGGCACAATAGATGCAGCAAATATTCAATTTTATTTTTAAAAACAGCCATCGATTGCTGTTTTTGCTGCTTTTACTGATCTCATTAGTTTTAACTATTCAATCCCATTCTTTTCATAGAAGTAAGATAATTTCTTCTGCTAATTTTCTTAGCGGAGGTGTTTATGAAAGAATTAATGGTTTTAGTGAATATTTAAATCTTCAAACTCAAAACGAAATTCTAGTCAATGAAAACGCTCGTTTGAAAAGCCAATTATTTAACATCAAAGATTCTACTTTAGTTCCTAGTCTTGATAGCATTAAAGGGGTGGACAAAGTGAATTTGATTGTTTCAAAAGTGATTCACAATTCCTACAATGTTTATGAAAATTACATTACAATAAAAGGTGGGGAAATAGCAGGTATCAAACCTGATATGGGAGTTATTAATAGCTTGGGAATCATAGGAATTGTAGATTATACTTCGCCAAAATACGCTACAGTGGTAAGTATTTTAAATAGAAAATCTCAAATAAATGCTAAAATAAAAAAAACCAACCATTTCGGATCTCTCATTTGGGATGGAAAAAGCACTGGTTTTGTTCAATTAATTGACGTCCCTAGATTGGCAGCAATTAGAAAAGGAGACACCATTGTAACTGGTGGTCAATCTGTAATTTTCCCAGAAAATATAAACATAGGTACCATCGATAAAATTTATATTGACGATCAAACGAATTATTACACGCTTAATGTAAAATTATTCAATGATATGACTAATCTCGGTCATGTTTACATAATAAAAAGCAAAGACCGCGATGAAATTATTAACTTAGAAAATAAACAAAAGAAATGAATAGCGCGGTAATAATGGGCTTCGTTCGATTTTTCTTGTTGCTTGCTGCACAGTTAATTATTTTCAATAATATTAACTTATTCGGTTACATTAATCCATTTCCATACATTTTATTTGTCATTTTATTTCCGGTAAACGGCAATAAACAATTGTTGATTATTTCTAGTTTTTTATTAGGGATTACCATGGATTTATTCAGTAATTCCGGGGGGGTTCATACAACTGCCTGCTTAATATTAGCTTATGCAAGACCTTCTATTTTCAAATTTTCATTTGGAGTAAGTTATGAATACCAAACCATCAAAATCAATGATTCCTTAACTTCTGAGCGGTTTTCTTTTTTGCTAGTTTCAGTTGTAATTCATCATTTTACCCTTTTTATTTTAGAAGTTTTCCAGTTAAGTTTTCTTTGGGATATCTTACTTAGAACTATCATTGGAACACTATTTACCTTACTTATATGTATTCTCTTAATTTATATTTTTAAGCCAAGCAAACGATGAGAAAAGCACTACTTCCTTTAATTATTATTATCGCTACTTCATTGCTATTAATAAGAATTTTTTATCTTCAAGTAGTCAACGATACTTTCAAATTACAGTCAGAAAACAATGCTATAAAAATTAAGTACGACTATCCCGAAAGAGGTTACATTTATGACCGATTCGGTAAGCTACTAGTTGCCAATCAGCCTTCTTATGATATCATGGTTATTCCTCGTGATGTAAAACAAATTGATACCGCAGAATTTTGTTTATTATTAAATATAACCAAAGAGTATTTTAATGAACGAATGGCAAAAGCAAAAGTTTATAGCCCTCGACTACCTTCTGTTTTTTTACCACAATTAAACAAATTGGAATATGCCGCTTTTCAGGAAAAAATCAGAAAATTTGAAGGTTTCTATATTCAAAAACGTTCCTTACGAGATTATCAAATTTCAGCTGGTGCCAATGTATTCGGTTCAATAACACAAGTAAGTGAAAAAGAAATTGCAAAAAATTCGTACTACAATAGTGGAGATTTTATTGGAAAACAAGGAGTTGAACAAAGCTACGAAAAAATTCTACGGGGAATTAAAGGTGTAAAATACATTCAAAAAGACAAATATAACAGAGAAATTGGTTCCTATAAAGAAGGAAAATACGATACGATTGCAGTTCAAGGAGAAGACATATATCTTTCTATTTCCGCAGAATTACAAAAATACGGAGAAGAACTAATGATCAATAAACGTGGAGGAATTGTGGCCATCGAACCTTCTACAGGAGAAATATTAGCATTGGTAACAGCTCCATCCTATGATCCTGCAATACTTGTTGGAAGGCAACGTTCAAAAAATTATACCCGATTATATAACGATTCCATTTCTAAACCACTTTATGATCGAGGGTTATTAGCAGAATATCCTCCTGGTTCCCCTTTTAAAATATTGACAGGCTTAATTGGTCTGCAAGAAAATGTAATCAATGAGCAAACCACTTTTATGTGCAACCATGGATTTAGTTATGCCCGGGGGCGCTTTATGAAATGCCACGGATCAGGACCTCATCAATTTCACAACGGGATTGCCTTGTCTTGCAATAGTTATTTTGGGAATGTATATATGAGAATTATTAATAAATATTTGAAACCCGAGGCAGCAGTAAATATTTGGAGTAATCACGTAAAAAGTTTTGGGTTGGGGCAATTTATGGGATACGATTTACCTACTGGAAAAAAAGGAAAAGTTCCAACAGGAAATACTTATAACAAAATGTATCCTGGATGGAATTGGGATAGTAAAACAATCGTTTCTAATGCCATTGGACAAGGTGAAGTTTTGATGACGCCAATACAATTAGCAAACATGATGGCTACGGTTGCCAATAGAGGTTACTACTACACTCCTCATATCATTAAAAAAATTAAAGGAGAACAAATTGATCCTAAATTTAGAGTTAAACATCAAACTACTATAGATAGAAAATATTTTGAACCGATGATCAGTGGGTTATTTGATGTATATAATTTTGGAACTGCAAGCGCACTTAGAGTTGAAGGCATTGAAATATGCGGAAAAACAGGTACTGCTGAGAATTTCGCTAAAATAAATGGAAAAAGAACAAAACTCCAAGATCACTCTATATTTGTAGCATTTGCGCCAAAAGATAATCCAAAAATTGCTATAGCAGTTTTAGTTGAAAATGGATACTATGGAGCACGAAATGCAGGGCCAATTGCTAGCTTAATGATTGAAAAATTCTTGAGAGGAAAAATTACAAGAACTGATTTAGAAACCAAAATGCTCAATACGAGTTTACAAGGAGAATACAATAAGTATTTTAAAACTAGGGTAGATTCATTATTAATACCAAAAACAGAAGAAAGTACTGAGAATTAATTTATAGAATGAAAAACCAAAGCGTAACCAGTAACTTAGATTGGATTAGTGTAGCTATCTATATTATATTAGTAATATTAGGTTGGTTAAACATTTATTCCTCTTCACTATCTTCTACAGTGGAAGACGCTTCGCTGTTTGATTTTACTCAAATTTATGGAAAACAAATGCTATTTATATTTTTTACAATTCCATTAATTTTTATAATATTAGCAATAGATGGTAAGTTCTATGAAAAGTATTCAAGTGTTATTTTTGGCGTTTCTCTAGTATTATTAGCTGGGTTATTTGTTGCAGGAAAAACAATCGCAGGACAACGGTGTTGGTATGCAATAGGAGGATTTACCTTACAGCCTTCAGAATTTGCAAAAGCTGCCACCGCATTGGCATTAGCCAAATATTTAAGTGATGTTCAAGTAAATTTAAAAGATTTGAACCTACAAATACAAGCACTTTTAATTATTTTTTTACCTGTTATGTTGATCTTACCTCAACCCGATCCCGGTAGCGCTTTAATTTTTAGTGTTTTCTTATTGGTACTTTACAGAGAAGGATTGCCTTCCTGGTATTTATGGGCTGGATTTGGAGCGATACTATTATTTGTGTTGTCGTTAATTTTTGAACCATGGGCTGTAATAATAATGGCACTAGTAGCAATTGTATTTTACTACTTAAAAAGCAGAATTGGAAACAGAAATAGTATAGCTAGCGCGATATTATTAGTATTGATTTCAGGCTATGTGTTTTCTGTAGATTATGTTTTTGACCACGTTTTTAAACAACACCACCGTGACCGTTTCAATATTTTATTGGGTAAAGAAGTGGATATGAAAGGCATTGGATACAATACCAATCAGTCGGAAATTGCGATAGGTTCTGGGGGTTGGTTTGGAAAAGGATTCCTTGAAGGTACTCAAACAAAAGGCGGTTTTGTTCCTGAACAACACACCGATTATATCTTTACAACTGTTGGGGAAGAATGGGGATTTATTGGGTCACTAATTGTAATTGGACTATTTGCAGGTTTATTATTAAGGATAATTTATCTCGCCGAAAGACAAAAAACAAAATTCAGTAGAATTTATGGGCAATGCGTTGCTGGAATTTTATTCATTCACTTCTTTGTGAATATAG
>CAIJFC010000058.1 GCA_903819815.1 uncultured Bacteroidota bacterium | reverse complement strand
CATAAATAGCAAGTTGAATCATATTCAGGTCTTTCATCGTTTGCTAGAGTTTCTTTTTGACCTTGCCAAGGACGTTTTGCTCGGTGTGGAGAAACCAAAACCCATTCGTTTATGAGCGGATTAAATCGTCGGTGCGGATCTTCGTAGATATCAAATTTTTTCATTATAAATTAGTTTTTATATAGTGATGTGCCATTAGAAACTTTTACATCGTATGTTATTAAATCTATTTTGAAATGTTCAGCATACAATGTTGTAAATTTCTCTTTTATTTTACTTTCACTTCCCTTTTTTACCAAATTGATGGTGCAACCTCCAAAGCCACCTCCCATTAACCGAGATCCAATTACATCCTCTTCGGCTTTTGCCAAATCTACCAGATAGTCTAATTCTTCGCAACTTACTTCATAGTCTTTAGACAATCCTTCATGGGTTTCAAACATTAATTTACCTAATGTTTCAATATCGCCTTTGTCGAGCGCAGTACAAGCTTGAATGACACGTTTTATTTCTTTTACGGCATATAAACTTCTTCTAAAAACATTATCCGTCATTTTAGATTTTAAACCAATTAATAATTCTTCATTACAATCTCTAAAGCTATTAATTTCAGGATAATTGTCATTGATAATACTTAATCCTTCTTCACATTCTATTCGTCGATTATTATATTCGGATGTAAATAAGGAATGTTGCAAGTTACTATCAAATAAAATTAAAGAATAATTGGCAAAATCAGCATCGTGGTAAGTATAATCCAAAGTACGGCAATCAATTTTTATCACTTTGTTTTCCAATCCCATAATACTAGAAAACTGATCCATGATGCCGCAATTAATTCCAACCCAGTGCTCAGCATTTTGCCCCATTAAAGCCATATCGATTGGTTTTATATCCAAATTAAACATTTCATTAATCCCAAATAAAAATCCACATTCTAAGGCTGCCGAAGAAGACAAACCAGAACCAATTGGAATATTACTACTAAAGGCGCAGTTAAAACCGCCTATTTTGTATCCTTTTAATTTTAATTGAAATAAAACACCCCGTAAATAATTAGTCCAAACGATATCGCTAATTGTTTCTTCTTTTGTAACGTCTATTTTTAGTGACTCATTCAGATCAATCGCATGAATTTTTGCGGTATTTGAATTGTTTTTTTCGAATGCAAAACAAACTATTTTATCAATAGCTGCGGGTAAAACATAACCATCATTATAATCAATGTGTTCGCCAATAATATTAATTCTTCCTGGGGAAAGAACTATTTTATCGGGTACATTTCCAAATTTAGCTTTAAAAAAATCAGTTGTGTCTTTTATTAAAATCGCATTCATTATATATAATTTGGTTTTTTTTATTTAATTTCTTGAAATTTATACCTTGTCTTATGTTGATATACTTCATCTTTTCTTAAAACAGCGTCAGGAAAATGATCGTGATTAGGGGCGTCAGGAAAATTTTGTGTTTCAAAACAAATCCCACTCAAATGGTGATAATCTGTATTTTCCTTTCCTTTAATTTCATTATTACAATTTCCTCCCACATAAATATGTACAGCCGGCTGATTTGTAAATACCAACATTTCTAAATTATTTTTAGGGCTGAAAAGGGAAGCCGAGATTTTCTCACCATCATTCAAAACAAAAGTGGAATCTATTTTTTGAGGGCATTTTTTAGCTTGATTAAAATTAAAAGGGTTGTTTTCTAAATTCAGAAATTGACCCGTTGGAATTGTATGTTCATTGGTTTCCAATATTTTATTGGAATTAATTGATAAATCCTGTTCAAGAATAGTGGAATTATGACCATCAAGATTAAAATAACTATGATGTGTCAAGTTTATTATTGTATCCTCGGAAGTAGTGGCAACGTACTCAATAATCAATTCATTTTCTTCGGATAAAGTGTAGGTCAAATCTATCGATAAATCACCAGGGTAATTTTCTTCCCCATCAGGACTGAAATAACTTAAAGTTATGGATGGATTTTCCCCTTCATTCACGTTTTTAATTTTCCATTGTTTTTGGCTAAAGCCAATATTTCCGCCATGCAAGGAATGCCCATTGTTATTGCTATTTAAATTAATCGATTTGCCGTTCAAACTAAAAGTACTATTGTTAATCCTACCAGCATAACGCCCTACCGTGGCTCCAAAATACGGCGCACTATTTATATTAAAGGAATTTAAATAGGCTTCCAAAGTATCGAAACCCAATACCACGTCAATAAAACTTTCATTTTTCAAGGGTATTTTTAATGAGGTTATCGTGGCTCCAAAAGTGATAACCTTCAATTGTATTCCGTTTTTATTGGTTAATTCACAAGAGTCAACAACAGCTCCATTGGGCATATATCCATAGAATTTAATTGTAGAACCTGTATTTAAAAATGAATTCATTATTTTTTTTGCAAAAATTTTATCAAAAGTGAAATTCAAATTTAAATAAATTATCATTATTTTACATACTAGTACCTACCAGTTTTTATGTATTTTTGTAAAAAAAATTATGCGTGTCATAACGATTCAAAATAATCAAGGAATACCTAAGTACAAACAAATCATTTCCTCAATTGAAAAAACAATTGAGAAAGGTCATTTAAAAAAAGATGATAAACTTCCATCTATAAATAAAGTATGCCTTGAGTTTTCCTTGTCTCGCGACACCGTTCTGCAGGCCTATGAAGAGTTAAAAAAACGAGGAATTATATACGCTATTCTGGGCAAAGGCTACTATGTCAAAAGTACTGAAGTCAAAATAAAACAACGCGTTTTATTACTTTTTGAAGAACTGAATATTTTCAAGGAAGACCTTTACAATTCCTTTATTGAAAACATTGGAAAAGGCATACAAGTTGATATTTTCTTTCATCATTTTAATCTTCAAGTTTTTCAAAAAATAATCAATGACAGCAATGGAAACTACACCAAATATATTATTATGCCCACCAATTTAGTTGGCGCATCGGCAATCATAAAAACCCTACCAGTTGATGAGATTTATATATTAGATCAAACAAATTTGGAATTAAAATCATTTCCAGCAGTATATCAAAATCACCAGAAAGATATTTACAATGGCTTAGAAAAAGGTAAAACTAGATTAAACAAATACGAAAAACTAATCCTTATTTTTCCTGGATTTAGGGAGCCCTTAGGTATGAAAATTGGGTTCAAAAAATTCTGTGAAGACTCTGGATTTAGCGCTACTGTTATTACTGAGTTTAAAGACAGGGAAATAAAAAAAGGCGAAGTATATATTATTCCTGACGATAGGGATTTAGTAAAAGTTATTGAAAAATCTAAGCTACAAAATTTAAAACTTGGTGAAGATTTCGGAATCATATCTTATAATGAAACCCCTTTAAAAAAAGTGGTAGAAAACGGCATAACAACGATATCTACTGATTTTGTTGCGATGGGAAAAATTCTAGCCCAAATGATTTTGAAAGGTAAAAAGGAACAAATAGAAAATAAAAGTACCTTAATAATTCGCAACTCATTGTAAATAGCAGTCCTAGCTGCTTTTTTTTATGGTTCTAAAAGTCAAGTTAATCCTTGGGTTTTTTACTTTTTTCTGAGCTGGAATTTGATGAACCCAATGGTGTTGTAATGCACCTCTCATAATTAGTAATGAACCAGAAGTTAATTCAAATTTAAAATTTAAATCGGGATTATGTTTGTGTTTGATATCAAATCTTCTGGTTTCTCCTAGGCTAACAGATGCAATTGTAGGGTTTTCACCAAGCTCTTTCTCATCATCAGCGTGCCAACCCATTTTGTCATTACCATTTTTATATAAATTTAATAAAACACTCGTAAAATCATCATCGGGAATAAATTTTTCAATTTCTGTTTTAATGTATAGAAGTTCTTTCGTCCATTTTTCGGGAAAACATTTAATTCCAGAATAGGAATAATTTAAACCAGCGTTTCCATACCAAGCTGTTTTTCTAGGAACAGGGTGGGTTTTTCCATAAAATCGCACTTCTTCTTGTTTCCAATTAATATTATTTTGCAACAAATTAAAGTAATGTTTTGCATCAGCAGGAGATAAAAAATTTCTAATAAATAAAATTTCACCGTCTAATACATTAAAAATTTCGACTATTGTATCTTTTTGCGAAATACATACAAGAAGGATTTGAGTTATTAGCAACAGGAATTTACAATCAAAAAGAAGTCTTTAATAAACTAACAGCAAAAGGTTTTAAAAGCAGTATGACTGCAATTGCTTCAATTTTTAGAAACCACCTTTATTATGGAGGAGTCTTTATTAAGGGTTACAAGGATGAAGAAGAAACGATAGTAGAAGGGATCCACGAGCCAATAATTACCAAACAATTATTTCTAAAGGTTCAAGATATTTTGAATAAAAGATGTAAAAAATACCATACTGAACATAAAAAAGTGAATGAAAAATTTCCATTAAAAGGGTTCTTAAAGTGTCCAGTTTGTTCCACACCACTTACAGCAAGTTCTTCAAAGGGCAGGTCAAAACATTACACCTATTACCATTGTATTAGCCCTTGTAATGAAAGATACCGTCTCGAAGATGTAAATCTTTGGTTTGCTGATTTTCTAAAATCATTAAGTTTGGAAAAGCCCATGCAAAAGATAGTAGTAGAAATAATAAAAGATAAGTTAGTAAGTCAATCGGGCAAAACAGAATTAGGTCCAAAACATTTTGAGAAAGTAAAAAATATAGAAGCTAAATTAATACGCTTACAGGACTTATATGTCGAAGGTAATATTGAAAAATCGGAGTATAAAATAGCAAAAGAAAGATATGATAACATCCACCAAGAATTAAAATCCAACGAAGTTGAACTAAAAGATAAAAAGAGGGTTATTGAAATATATGAAAGTGCTTTGACTAAGCTAGAATCTATTGGATATCAATATAATGTCTCAGATATTGAGGGTAAACGAAGAATAATTGGTTCGATATTTCCGAAAAAATTCCAATTCGAAAATAAAAAAGTTCGAACCGCAGATTTGAATCCACTATTTATAAAAATATCCAGTATTAACAGCCTTTCGAAGAGGACAAAAAAAAGGACAAATTCAAAAAAATTGAATTTGTCCGGGATGGTGGGCGATGAGGGGTTCGAACCCCCGACCCCCTCGGTGTAAACGAGGTGCTCTGAACCAGCTGAGCTAATCGCCCTAAATAGGTGTGCAAATATACATTTAGAATTTGTATTAGCAACTATTATTGTATAAAAATTACTTTTTAATGATGTCTTTTAATACCACTTTATCCGGGTAATTAATGAATTCAAGGGTTATTTGGATATTTGAAGTCGTTTTTCCTTCTACAATATATATTTTTCCAGAGGCATATTTTATGTTGCTTTTATCAAAATCTACATCGCCATATTTTAATG
Organism: uncultured Bacteroidota bacterium; assembly: GCA_903819815.1. Taxonomy (GTDB): domain Bacteria; phylum Bacteroidota; class Bacteroidia; order Flavobacteriales; family Flavobacteriaceae; genus Flavobacterium. The sequence goes on along the minus strand of CAIJFC010000058.1, from coordinate 5,874 downwards.
TATTTTTTATATCGGACATAGTAACCCATTTTTCATTCAGTTTTTTAGTAGCTTCTGAAGATAAATTAAATGGCTTAGAACTTAAATCGTTTAAAACGCGAGCATTTGGAAAATAATTACATCGGGTATCCTTTCCACTTAAGACCATCGCTACAAAAAAGCAACCCATTATTAATCCGACTAAATAATATGCAAATCGTTGGTAAAATTTCATTTTTATTTTTTTGCAAAGGTAAAGCAAAGTAACTTTAAAATACAATTAAATTAATGTCACTATAATTTAAACTAAACCATTCTCCAATTGCTTTATTGGTCAATATTCCATGATAAGTATAGACCCCATGTTTTAACCCATTATTGTACCTAATGGCACGTTCAATTCCACCATCCTCTGCAATTTGAAGTAGGAAGGGTGTGATGATATTACTAATAGAAAGCGATGCCGTTTTTGAATATCTTGAAGGAATATTTGGAACACAATAATGAATAACATCATGATTTATAAAAGTAGGTTTTTCATGAGTAGTCACTTCTGAAGTTTCAAAACAACCGCCAGTATCAATACTAACATCCACAATCACAGACCCTTTTTTCATTAATTCTACCATGGTTTCTGAAACTACAACTGGACAACGTTCTTTTCCTCGCATCGCACCAATTGCAACATCACAACGTCTTAATGCTTTTAATAAGGCTTTTTGCTGAATTGTCGAGGTGAATATGCGTTGGTTTAAGTTGTTTTGTAATCGTCGCAACTTGGTAATGGAATTGTCAAATACTTTTACGCTTGCACCAAGTCCTAATGCGCTTTTAGCAGCAAATTCACCAACCGTTCCTGCGCCAAGTATCACCACTTCTGTGGGAGGAACACCGGTAATATTTCCGAATAAGAGTCCTTTTCCAAACTGGTTGTTTATCATTAATTCTGATGCGATTAATACCGAAGCAATACCTGCAATTTCACTTAAAGATTTTACAGCAGGGTAGGTGCCGTCTTCGTCTTTTATGTATTCAAATGCTAAAGCGGTTATTTTTTTCTTGGCCAATGCCTCAAAATAATCTTTATTTCTAGTTTTTAACTGAATTGCAGAAATTACAATAGTTTCAGGATTTACTAACTCAAATTCTTCTAATGTTAAAGGGGAAATTTTTAATAACATTGGACAACCAAATACCTTCTTTGAATCGGCAGTTATCTCGGCTCCTGCATTACTATATTCTTGATCTGAATAACTTGCGCTTAATCCGGCTCCAGATTCTATCATAACCCTATGACCTTCTGAAATTAATGAGTTTACAGCGTCTGGAGTCAAACAAATTCTACGCTCTTGATAACTAGATTCTTTTGGAATACCAATAAAAAGATCGCCTCGTTGCTTAGAAATTTCTAGTTTTTCCTCTTGCGGAAGTAACTGCGATTTAGAAAAAGGGGTAAGTGCCATTGATTGTTTAATTAAAATATAAATTTATAAAAAATAATGTGAAATAATCATTTATCGAAATTATTTATAAATCAATTTTCTAAAACCATTGGGTAAAATCTCAATATTTATGATAGAACATTTTTCAGGAATTAAACTTTCAATTTTTTCAGGCCACTCAATAAAACACCAATTTCCTGAATATAAATAGTCGTCAATCCCCATATCTAGAGCTTCGACTTCAGTTTTTAATCGGTAACAATCAAAATGATAAACTATTTGATTATCATACGTTTGATATTCATTTACTAAAGAAAAGGTTGGACTACTTGTATTTCCTTTTACACCTAAATTCTGACTTAAACTTTTTATCAATGTGGTTTTTCCAACGCCCATATTTCCATTAAATAAAACTACTTTATTTGGGTTTTGTTCCAGTATTAATTGGGCGATATTATCGATTTCTTCCAATGAAAAAACAACTTCCATTTTATTTATTTTATCAATTATTATTTTGGATTCATGACCAGAAACGGAATTATCATCTCTTCTAATGAAACCCCCCCATGCTGATACGTATTTCTATAGTAACTCACATAATGATTGTAATTATTTACATAAGCTAAGAAATTATCATTCTTTGCAAAAATAAAAGAACTACTCATATTTATAGTCGGTAATCCTACTTTTCTAGGATCTTTAACTGCATAAACATCTTTATCTTCATAGGATAAACTTCTACCAGTTTTGTATCTTAAGTTTAAACTGGTGTTTTTATCACCAATCACTTTAGAAGGGTTTTTAACATTAATCGTTCCATGGTCAGTAGTAATAATCAATTTAAATCCTAGTTTCTGTGCTTGTTGGATAATTTCTAATAAGGGTGAATTCTTAAACCAACTCAATGTCAACGACCGATAAGCCTTGTCATCTGAAGCCAATTCTTTAACCACATCCATTTCGGTTTTAGCATGTGAAAGCATGTCCACAAAATTATAAACCACAGTTACCAAGTCATTATTCTTGAAAGTTTTAAAATTATCAACTAATTTTTTTCCTGCAGCCAAATTGGTAATCTTAAAGTAATCTTGTTTAATATTTAATCCCAAACGTTTTAAATGAGCTGATAAAAACTCCGCTTCATACAAGTTTTTTCCTCCTTCATCAGGATCATTTTTCCAATATTGTGGAAATTGTTTTTCCATTTCAAGGGGAGTTAATCCTGAAAAAATGGAGTTTCTTGCATATTGAGTTGCCGTAGGTAAAATAGCATAATAAGGAACTTCTTTCTCTAATTTGTAATGGTTATTTACTACACTTTCAAATACTTTCCATTGGTCGTAACGCAAATTATCAATTACAACAAATAAAATAGGCTTGTCTTTTTTAGTAATTTCAGGAACTACTAATTCACGAAATAAATTATGTGACAAAACCGGTTTATCCGCTTTAGGCTCATACCAATCTTCATAATTTCGTTCAATGAATTTTCCAAATTGCGAATTAGCTTCTACTTTTTGAGATTCCAATATCTGAATCATCCCGTGATCATTAATGTTTTCTAACTCCAATTCCCAAAAAATCAACTTTTTATACAACTCAATCCAATCTTCATAAGAATTTACCATAGCCATATCCATCGAAATTTTTCTAAATTCCTTCTGGTAATCCATCGTCGTTTTTTGAGATATCAATCGGGAATGATCCAAATTCTTTTTCAAACTCAATAATATCTGATTTGGATTAACAGGCTTAATCAAATAATCAGCTATTTTCGACCCAATCGCTTCCTCCATAATGTATTCTTCTTCACTCTTAGTGATCATAATCATTGGGGTTGCCGATTTTTTCTCCTTCATTTCCGATAAGGTTTCCAATCCGCTCATTCCAGGCATATTTTCATCCAGAAAAACGATATCAAAATCACCTTCCTCAAATATTTCAATAGCATCACGGCCATTATTACAACTTGTAACCTGGTAATTCTTCATTTCCAAAAATAAAATGTGCGGTTTTAACAATTCAATTTCATCATCAACCCAAAGTATTTTGATCTTTTCCATATCGCTTTTTTAAGTTCCACTATTCAATAAAAATAATGCAGCAAATTAACACTTTTTCAACGCTAACTTCTTAAATTTATTGTAATTTTTTTAGAGCTAATTCCTACTTTCCGTTCCACTCCTCACTAAAAAGCAAGGAAGTTTTTCTGCAAACGAAGTTCACTGTACACCAAATACTATAAAATTAAGTGAACTAATCAGGGCTATAAACGTTCCGATTTATTATTGATGATTATAAAAATTATAAACTTTAGAAATTCTATTGTCAATTTTTATTTAGCGCAAACCAATTTTAATTTTTAAATTTGATGATTGAAAAAACTAAATATTAAGCATTATGAAAAATTCAAGAATACTATTAATCCTTATTGTCGCAAGTTTAAATTTTTTAAGTTGCAATAAAAAAGAAGTTGAATTACCAGACCCTTTAGTTACCAATCGAGACACTTTGGTAAATCCTGCGGACAACTTTTTTAATTATGCCAATGGTGGTTGGTTTAAAAACAATCCAATTCCATCTACAGAACAAAGCAATGGAATTTTTCGCACTATTGCCGACACGATTAACAATCAAATCAAGCAAATTTGTGAAAAATCTTCTCAAGATGAATCTGCTGAAGTTGGAAGTAACAAACAAAAAATAGGAGATTTCTATGCTTCCGGAATGGATTCAATTGCCATCAATAAAGCAGGAATTTCACCTTTAAAATTGGAATTTTCTAAAATAGACGCTATAAAAGATGTCCCTTCATTATTAACCTCAATTGCTCACCTTCATACCATTGGCGCAAGCCCAGCCTTTTCATTTTACCTGGGTCAAGATGATAAAATCAGTACTAAATACGCACTTTTTTTAGGTCAAGGTGGTTTAGGCCTTGGCAATCGTGATTACTATTTCAATACAGATGAACAAACCGTTAAAATAAGAACGGAGTATGTTAAACATCTTCAAGCAATGTTGAAATTAATGGGTCAAAATCAAGCTGGTGCAACTTCTATCATGAAATTGGAAACCGATTTGGCAAAAGCATCAAGAAAATTAGAAGACCTTCGAGATCCAATAAAAAATTACAACAAAATGACAGTTGTTAGTTTAGGAAAAATCACGCCAAATATCAATTGGAATTCAATATTTCCAGTTCTTGGTGTTGTAAAAGCCGATTCTGTAATTGTTGGTCAACCAGAATTCTATAAGGCTTTAAATACGTTTGTAAAAAGCTATTCTATTGAAGATTGGAAAACGTATTTAAAATGGGATTTAGTAAATTCTTATGCCGCTTATTTAAATAGCGATATTGAAAAACAAAATTTCAAATTTTATTCAACTGTTATGAATGGTGTTTCAAAACAAAAACCCAGATGGAAAAGGGTAGTGGGGCAAACAGATAATTATCTTGGAGAGCTAATTGGACAGGTTTACGTTGGGGAATATTTACCAAAAGGATCCAAAGAAAAGCTATTAGAAATTGGAAATAATATTCGTGATGTTTACGCAGACCATATCAAAAAACTGGATTGGATGAGTGAAGCTACAAAGGTAAAAGCACTTAATAAACTAAGTAAAATTGTAATGAAAGTGGGTTATCCTGATAAATGGAAAGACTTGAGTTCAATGAAAATAGATAGAAGATCCTATTGTGCCAATGTAATACAAGCAAATATTTGGGGCTACAAAGACATGATTAATAAATATGGAAAACCAGTTGATAGAACCGAATGGAGCATGCAGCCACAAACCTACAACGCCTATTATAACCCAAGTAATAACGAAATTGTAGTTCCGGCTTGTAATATTATTGTCCCAGGTTATGAAGGTAGAATGCCTGACGATGCTATTTTATACGGAATAATTGGTGGTTCTACTTTCGGACATGAAATTACCCATGGTTTTGATGATCAAGGGAGTCAATATGACGAAAAAGGAAATTTGAACAATTGGTGGACGCCAGAAGATTTGAAAAAATTTCAAGCTAAAACAAAATTGATAGTTGCTCAATTTAATAAATACACTGTTTTAGAAAACAAACACATTAACGGCGAGGCAACTCAAGGTGAAAATATTGCCGATTTAGGCGGAGTAGTTATGGGTTATGAAGCTTTTAAGAAAACAGCACAATATAAAAACAACCAGAAAATTAGCAATTTGACTCCAGACCAACGCTTTTTCCTTGCTTATGGTTATGCATGGATGGTAAACAGTAAAGATGAGGCATTGGCATCACAGATTATGACCGATGTGCATGCGCCGGCTCAATTCAGAATTAACGGTCCATTAAGTAATATTCCTGAATTTTACAAAGCTTTTAATGTAAAACCAGGTAATAAAATGTACCAACCGGATTCTCTAAGAGTAGTTATTTGGTAAAAAAATAGCTTTAATTTAAGACCGT
>CAIJFC010000057.1 GCA_903819815.1 uncultured Bacteroidota bacterium | reverse complement strand
TTTTCGATGCTTTTCTAAAATCTGATGCAAAAGTATTCATTACTCTGAGTTCAGTAAAAGCGGTAGCAGATCATGTTAAAAATATTCTACTAGAAGAATTAACTCCTAATCCCTTGACACATTACGGAAAGAGTAAATTGTTAGCTGAAGAATACATTATTTCTAAACAAATTCCTGAAGGTAAAAGAGTTTATATATTACGACCATGTATGATTCATGGTCCCGGTAATAAGGGCAATCTAAATCTATTATACAATTTAGTGTCAAAAGGGTTTCCATGGCCACTAGGGAAATTTGAGAACTCTCGATCCTACCTTTCAATTGATAATCTCTGTTTTATTATAAAGGAATTAATTGAAAGAGAAGATGTTCCTTCTGGAGTTTATAATGTGGCAGATGATGTTCCATTATCAACGAATGATGTGATAGAAATGATTGGCCAATCAATGAAAAAAAAAGCTAAGATTTTGAAAATTAGTAAGAATATCATTAAGGTTTTAGCACGTCTTGGAGACTTCTTCAAACTTCCTCTAAATTCTGAACGTTTGCAGAAACTTACTGAGAGTTACGTGGTCAGTAATACTAAAATTAAAACAGCCGTTGGCAAGCCATTGCTGGTTTCTTCAAAAGAAGCTTTAATACGTACATTCCAATCCTTTGCTAATAATGTTTAATCGTTTAACCGCTCTTTTCGTCCTCATAATATTGTCGCCAGTTTTTCTAGTAGTTGCTTTGGCTATATTAATTGAAGATGGATTTCCAATTTTCTTTTCACAAAATAGGGTAGGCATTAATTATTCTTTCTTTAACATATATAAGTTTAGAAGTATGAAAAAGAATACGCCTAATGTTGCAACTCATTTACTTAAGAACCCTGAACAGTATTTGCTTAAAATCGGTAAGTTTATAAGAAAGACTAGTTTAGATGAATTGCCTAATCTCATTAACATTATTAAGGGAGAAATGGTATTCGTAGGGCCAAGACCTGCATTATATAACCAAGACGATTTAATGGCTTCAAGAGTTGCATCAGGGGTAGATAAAATGAAGCCAGGAATTACTGGATGGGCACAAATAAATGGCAGAGATGATATCTCAATTGAGAAAAAAGTCCAATTAGAACAAGAATATCTGTCTAAAAAATCTTTTTTTTTAGACATTGAAATAATTATAAAAACCTTTACGAATGTTTTATTTAGGAAAGGAGTCAGTCATTAATATTTTAAAATATCATTATTAATCTAGCTAATAATTCCTTAATTCCAATTTCTGTTTTACTAAGGTTATCTGCACTTGGCAAAAAACTCATTATTGTTAGTGAACTACTTTTTTTTGATTTAAAATCAACTTTAAATGGAATAACCTTAAATCCAATTTTCTCAAATAGTATTTTAGCCCTATACATATGAAAAGCTGATGTTACTAGTATAATTTTTTTATTTTCACCTAACAATTTTTTTGTTGCAATAGATTCATCTTCAGTTGTTTTAACTATTGTTGTTACAAATATATTTTTATTTAATACTTCGAATTGGCTCGAATATTCTTTTAAAATTTCACCTTCAGTTTTTGCAGATCTAGACCATGGCTTTTTGCCTCCAGTAAATACTAGTTTCTGCGCCTTACCTGCTTTAAATAAAGCTATCCCTCCAAAAAACCTATCTGGGTCTCCCCATTCTATGTAGGTTGAATCTCCCACTTCATTTATTTCCAACATTCCACT
>CAIJFC010000056.1 GCA_903819815.1 uncultured Bacteroidota bacterium | reverse complement strand
GTTTTTTTATTTCTTTTTGAATAAAATATAAATTACTAATACATGCGGAAATGTTATTGCTGCCAAGAAAGAGAAAAATAAAGCATTAAATATTTTGACATCTTTAAATAATAAATACAATATAGCAATTCCAATTAATGAAATTAGCCAATAAACAAATGCTGATTTAATATATTTCCAAAAATTCTTCTTATTAAATTCTCCGTTCAAATATTTAATTTGATTAATAATTGAAGGGATACTGTGCCAAATGATAAAATAAATGGCAAACCCCCAGATCAAACTAGAAACCCGAAATAGTACTGCGAAAACTATTAAATAGAAAGTTTCTAATAAAACTCGGTTTTTGAATTCTATTAATTTTGTAGAATAATATATTCCAAGAGCTACTAATGCTACTATATTTATTGCTAATCCAACAATAAAATAACTTTCTGGAACAAGCACAGAGGTAATATTTTGTATTACTTCTTGAACTTCTTCAATGTGAAAAATAAAAAGTAACATTAGAATAAATAAACCATAAGTAAATTCGAATACCTTGAACAGTGAACTTTTTTCTAAATTTTCCCATTGTTGTTCACCAAAATGATAACCACTTACAATAATAAAGAGTAAAAGAGCAAACCAAGGAATTATCCAAAATAATAGCGATCCTAAACCAACGACTATTATATAATAGAGTAGTGTTTTTTGAAATGATATTTGCTCCTTATTAATATCTATTTTCTTAATTAGAAGTAAATCGTTTGCGCCATGAAGAATTCCAAACGTTAAAATCAAAATAAAACCAACAATTATTTGAGCATTATTTGATAGTAAAGAATCAAGCCACAAACAAAAAAAGCTTGCTACTATTGCGAAATTGAAATATTTCATAGTCGTTTTTTAATTATTGTCTAAAAATAATAAAAAAAAATTAAACAAAATTTTTTTTATTGTTTAACTTTTATTACTTTTGGTTAAACAAAATTAATTTAACCAATTTTTATTATGACAAATTTTATGTTTATTCCAAGTTTGACTGGAAAGCTTGCATCTACTGATTATGTAGGATTCACTTTCTTTGTTGGATGTATGGCTATGATGGCTGCATCTGCATTTTTCTTTTTATCATTAAATCAATTTGATAAAAAGTGGCGTACTTCTGTATTAGTATCAGGTTTAATTACCTTTATTGCTGCAGTACACTATTTCTACATGAAAGAGTATTGGTCAATGAATGCCTACGTTGGAGGAGTGCTGTCGACTGATGCAAATATTCTTCGCGAAGCTTCGCCAACATTCTTCCGATATGTGGATTGGGTATTAACAGTGCCATTAATGTGTGTTGAGTTTTTCTTGATACTTAAAGTTGCTGGTGCAAAAACTGATTTACTATGGAAAATGATTTTCTTATCAGTAGTGATGTTAGTTACAGGTTACTTAGGAGAAACAGTTTACTCTGACCAAGCGGCTTTATGGGGAGGAATTTCAGGTGCTGCTTATTTCTTAATCGCTTATGAAATCTGGTTCGGAAGTGCTTCTAAATTAGCTGCTGCTGCTGGAGGAAATGTATTAGCTGCACACAAAATTTTATGTTGGTTCGTACTAGTAGGTTGGGCTATCTATCCATTAGGATACATGTTAGGAACTGAAGGATGGTACTCATCAATGGTTGGAAAAGGAAGTGTTGATGTAGTTTACAACATCGCAGATGCAATTAACAAAATTGGATTTGGACTTGTAATTTACAACTTGGCTCTAAAATCTCAAAAAGATTAAGTAGGTCCTTGACATATAAAAACCGTCTTGTGAAAACAAGACGGTTTTTTTATTTTATATCGTTATTCAGAAACAGAAATTTCAAATAGTTTCTCCCATTTTTTTCCAGTCACAAAAATAGTTTTCGTCTTAGGATTGTAGGCAATACCATTCAATACTTCGGCTTCTTTGTATTTTATAAATTTGCGTAAGCTAGCCAAATTAATTATTCCTTCTACTTTACCATTCTCAGGATTTACCACCGCAATAGCGTCTTTTTGCCAAATATTACAATAAATTTTTCCGTTGATGTATTCCAATTCATTAACGCTTTTTATCTTGCTGCTTCCAGAATATACATTCACATAATCAATCATTTTTTGATTTGCCGGATTCATCTTCCAAATTTTCTCTGTCCCATCCGATTGATAAATCACTTTTCCATCATTGGTCATTCCCCAGCCCTCAATTGGTTTATCATAGGCAAATGTTTTTTCCACTTTCCAAGTATCGACGTTGTAAATAAACCCCTTTTTTTCTTCCCAAGTTAATTGGAATAATTGGTTGTTGATAAAGGTAATTCCTTCCCCAAAATCTTGATCTTCTAATTTTAAAGACTTGTAAATTTTACCCGTTTTATAATCGGTTTTCAATAATTTTGAAAATCCACGAAGTCCCGTTCCTTCATATAAAGTATCTCTAAAAAACTCTAAACCTTCGGTAAACGATGAGGTGTCGTGAGGATAAGTATTTACAATTTTAAAGTTCAATAGCTTTGGAGTGACATTCGAAACCAATTCTACTCGTGAGCTTATTTCTTGGTTTTCACCTTCAAAATAAACCAAGGCCTTCAAATTTTGATACCCTAACTTTTGATTCTTCAAGCTAAATGTAAGAGGGTCTAAATTCTTTTTTGAACCAACATTCTTATCATTTACAAAGTAAACAATACTGTCAATTTGTTTATTTTCACCATTTAATAAACGCAACGAAATATTATTGTCATTGTTGTATTCACTTTTAAATTTGCTTTCGTCAAAACTAAAATACTTTTCAGTTGCCGATTTTGAACCGTTGCAACTAACTATAATTGCGCCTAATAAAATGATGGAGAGAAAGTTGTGTTTTTTCATAATGATTTTTATTTGTGAGAAACGTTACAACACAAAAGTTTATATAATTGAGTTGCAAAAATACAAATTTATTGTATATTTGCAACGGCAAGTCCTACACGATCTGCTCCTGCAAAATCCCCCAGGATGGGAACGTAGCAAGGGTCCGTGGTTGAGCGATGCGATGTAGGCCGCTTGCCTTTTTTAATAAAGTAATCTTCCTTTTGGAGGATTTTTTTTTGGAGTAAATCGATTCAACTTTCAATCGCTTTCACACCCGCTTTCCGCTACAATCCACGCCAAAAAGCGTGGGATTTTCACTGCAATCGGGACTAATTTTGAACTTTCATTTTTCTAAATATCAGAATTAACTATATTTACATTCTAAAACAATTCGTTTATGAATAAAGTAGTTTTAATTACCGGCGCTTCATCTGGAATAGGTAAATCTATTGGTGAGTTTTTGCATTATAAAGGTTTCATCGTTTATGGAACCAGCAGAAACCCTGATAAAGTTAAAAACGCTGTTTTTCCTTTACTTGAATTAGACGTTCGAAATACGGAATCAATCCAAAATGCAGTTACTAAAATAATAGCGCTTTCCGGAACGATTGATATTGTAATTAATAATGCCGGTGTCGGAATTACAGGACCAATTGAAGAAATCCCATCTCAAGAAATCAAAAATAATTTCGAAACGAATTTTTTTGGACCTATAGAAGTGATGAAAGCCGTTTTGCCTCAAATGCGCGCTCAAAGAGCTGGTTTAATTATCAATATCACTTCTATTGCGGGATATATGGGATTACCGTATCGCGGTATTTATTCTGCATCAAAAGGGGCGTTAGAATTAATTACCGAATCGTTAAGTATGGAAGTAAAACCATTTGGGATCAATATTACTAATGTTGCGCCAGGAGATTATGCGACCAATATTGCTGCCGGACGTTTTCATGCCCCTGTAATAAAAGGTTCGGATTATGAAAACTCCTACGGTTCAATCCTAAAAATGATGAACGATCATGTAGATAGTGGAAATAATCCTATTGAAATGGCGGAAGCTATATATGATATTATCAATACCAACAATCCAAAAATCCACTATAAAGTGGGCAGTTTTGTTCAAAAATTTTCTATTGTTTTAAAGAGAATATTACCTGATAAAGTCTATGAAAAAATGGTAATGAATCATTATAAATTGTAACTTAGCGTCAATTAAATAATATTTAAATCACTCAATTATGAAGTTTTTTATTGATACTGCCAACTTAACCGAGATTAAAGCAGCACAAGCATTAGGTGTTCTTGATGGTGTGACTACCAATCCGTCATTAATGGCAAAAGAGGGAATTACTGGAAAAAATAATATTCTGAAACATTACGTCGACATTTGCAATAGCGTTTATGGCGATGTTAGTGCCGAAGTAAACGCTTTAGATTATGATGGAATGATTCGCGAAGGAGAGGAATTAGTTGATTTACATCCTCAAATAGTCGTGAAATTACCAATGACAAAAGAGGGGATTATGGCGTGTAAGTATTTCTCTGATAAAGGAATTAAAACCAATGTCACTTTAGTTTTTTCTGCCGGACAAGCAATTTTAGCTGCTAAAGCTGGAGCAACCTATGTATCGCCTTTCGTAGGTAGATTAGATGATATTTCTACCGATGGATTGGCTTTAATTGAAGAAATCCGATTGATATATGATAACTATGGTTTTGAAACGCAAATTCTAGCGGCTTCAGTTCGTCACACGATGCACATTGTGAATTGTGCTAAAATAGGTGCCGATGTAATGACAGGGCCGCTTTCTGCAATTCTTGGATTGTTAAAACATCCTTTAACTGATATTGGCTTGGCTCAGTTTATCGCCGATTTTGAAAAAGGAAATAAATAATAGGTTTTAACCCGTTGCATATAATAATAAAAATTGTTTTTTTTTACCACGAATTCTCGAATATCTAAAACAAACGCAAAAGTTCATCTTTGATAGTCCCGAATTCTCGGGACGAATTAAATCAAAAAGTTAAATAGAAAAATTAGAAAATTCGTGGTAAAGTTTTTTTAAATTTAATTATAATCAAATAGTTAGGTTTTTAATCATAAAAAAAAGCGGCACTGTTAATAGAACCGCTTTTTTTATTTCATTTTATCTTCAAATTTCACTTCAAATAGGTTGGTAAAAGCATCTTTTATTTTACCATTTCCATCTAAAATCATAGTCCTATGAATTTTGGTAATTGCCCATTTGTTTTTTACTTCTTCAAAATTGGCACAACGGTATTCTTTAATTCCCTCAAATTTATAATTCCCTAATAAATCAATCCAGTTTTTTTGATCTTCATCTAAATTAACCGCGATATATTGGTATTCCCTATGCTGTAATTTAAAAGCCAAAACCTTTTTATGTGCTGCAGCTAAATGAGTTAACGCCTCTTTGGTCCAGAAAAATAGTACCGTCTTTTTATTCATTATAGAATTAGATGAAATAGTAGCTCCAGCTTTATCAACCAATTTAACCTCTGGCAATTGATTCCCAACTTTTAAAAGCTGAATCGCGTTTTCTATTTTTAAAATCTCGTTTTTACTACTATTATCGGTAGAGTATTTTCTATAAATATCCAAAAACTTTTGGTTGTTCACCATATTTTGATCTTCTAAAAGATAAGAAAAAGCAATATTATTTAGAATGCTATTTTTTACTTTTTCATTTTTAATTAAAGTATCAGCAACATTTAGTTTGTTGATATTGGTAGTCAATGCTAAATCAACCTCAGAAAAATGATTGTGGTATTTCACCGAACCTAAATTATTCAATAAATGAGATAAATAATGTACAAATGGAGTATAAGTCGACAATTCCACGTTATTAAAGTCGATGTTCTTTCTATAACTGTAATATTTCTTTGGCAACTTTTCATAAAGATCTTCGTCAGTTCTTATTTTATGAATAATTGGATACAACTCTTTTTTTGAATAATAATTAAAATCTAATTCTGCTTTCGCAAATAAATCAAATTTCGGACTCCAGTTAATGTCTTTTTTGTGACTTAAATAGCTTTTCTTATTTTTATTGTAGGTAGAGTCGATAACGGCATTAAATTTTGCTAAATCATAATCAAAAACATCAAACATTTTTTCTTTTTCGGCTTCGTCTTTTAAATACGCCTCCATCAAGTAGTTATTTTTTGCATCTCCGCGACCACAAAAAATTATAGATTCATCAAAATTGTTTGAATTTAAACGAACCATAATACTGTCATTTTTATCAAAATAGACATATTGGTATTCGGGATCGTGCTTGAAAGTGTACATCCCTGGCGCTAAAGAGTCAAATTGAACGAAAAACGTATTGTCCTTTTGAAGCGGGATAGTATCTATAACAACGCCATCTTTAGAAAAATAAATATATCTATTGGTTGGATTTAGTACTTCTCCACCAAAATAGGCTCTATAATCGTCCTTCTTAAAATCTTTGTTACAAGATAGTAAGGAAAGAAAAATGAGTGTCGAAAAAATTCTTAATAAGGGAGAATTAAGCATATTATATTAATTGCAATACCTACAAAAATATTTAGACCATTTCAATTTAGGTGTTAATAGTTAGTTAAATTAAAGTAGTACTCTTATTTCAAACAATGAATTGGCTGAAATTCAGGGATTTTTTCTACTTTTGCAAAAATTAAAATTTAGGGAATCAATGTTAACTATCAATAATTTATCAGTTCAGTTTGGTAAAAGAATTTTGTTTGACGAAGTAAATACCGTTTTTACTCATGGTAATATATATGGTGTTATTGGAGCAAATGGTGCTGGAAAATCAACTTTTTTAAAGATAATTTCAGGTGATATGGATCCTACTGCGGGTCATATTCACTTGGAACCAGGAAAAAGAATGTCTGTTTTAAATCAGAATCACAACATGTTTGATGATTTTACTGTATTAGAAACGGTGATGATGGGAAACAAAGTATTGTATGCCATTAAGAAAGAAATGGACGAATTGTATGCTGATTATGATGATAAAAACGCAGATAGAATAGGGGAATTACAGGTTCAATTTGAAGAAATGAATGGCTGGAACGCCGATTCTGATGCCGCTTCGTTACTTTCAAATTTAGGAATTACCGAAGACAGCCACTATACTTTAATGTCGGATTTAGAAGGAAAATTAAAAGTTCGTGTCCTTTTAGCTCAAGCCCTTTTTGGAAATCCAGATTTGCTAATTATGGATGAGCCTACTAACGATTTGGATTTTGAAACCATCGCTTGGCTGGAAAATTTCTTAGCAAATTATGATAATACTGTAATTGTAGTTTCTCACGACCGTCACTTTCTAGACGCTGTGTGTACTCATATTTCCGATATTGATTTTGGAAAAATAAACCACTATTCTGGTAATTATACTTTTTGGTATGAATCCAGCCAATTAGCAGCAAAACAAAGAGCGCAACAAAATAAAAAGGCCGAAGAAAAGAAACAAGAATTGGAAGAATTTATTCGTCGTTTTAGTGCGAATGTGGCAAAATCAAAGCAAGCTACTTCTAGAAAAAAGATGATTTCTAAATTGAATATATCTGAAATCAAGCCGTCAAGCCGTCGTTATCCTGCAATAATTTTTGATCAAGAAAGAGAAGCAGGAGACCAGATTCTAAATGTTCAAAATTTAAGTGCTTCAGTTGATGGCGATGTTTTATTTACGGGTGTTGATTTAAACATGGCCAAAGGCGATAAAATAATCTTGTTTTCAAAAGATTCCCGTGCCACCACAGCTTTCTACGATATCTTAAACGGATTGCAAAAAGCGGATTCAGGTTCGTTTGATTGGGGAGTAACAACTAATCAGGCCTATTTACCAGTGGATAATCACTCGTTTTTTGAAAACGATTATTCGTTAGTAGATTGGTTGCGCCAATGGGTTAAAACAGAAGAAGAACGCGATGAGGTTAACATTCGTGGGTTTTTAGGTAAAATGATTTTTTCAGGTGAAGAAGCTTTAAAAACTAGTCGTGTACTGTCTGGGGGAGAAAAAGTAAGATGTATGCTTTCGCGAATGATGATGGAACGTGCGAATGTTTTGATGATAGACGAACCAACCAATCACCTGGATTTGGAGTCGATTACGGCGTTTAATAATTCGCTTAAAAACTTCAAAGGTTCTGTAATTTTTACCACTCATGACCACGAATTTTCTCAAACCGTGGGTAATAGAGTAGTGGAATTAACTCCCAAAGGAGCCATAGATAGATACATGACTTTTGATGAATATTTGGACAACGAAAGTGTTAAAGAGTTGAGAATCAAAATGTATTCTTAATAGTAATAATTTAACTCTCGAGAAATCGGGAGTTTTTTTTGATTATAAATGAAATTAAATAATTTTTCAGTACTGGATCAATCGATGTTAAAATCTGTAAAAAATTTATATATTTGCATAACCAAACAAAAAACTTCAATATGAGTCAAAAAATATTGCTTACTTCCAAAGAAGTCAATATCATTCTTCATCGTTTGGCTTGTCAATTGATTGAAAAACATTTAGATTTTTCAGAAACTATTCTTATTGGTATTCAGCCTCGCGGGACTTTTTTGGCTGAAAGATTAAAAGCTTTGTTAGAAAAGGAATATAGAATTTCTAATATTAAATTAGGGTACTTGGACATTACTTTTTTTAGAGATGATTTTCGAAGAAATGACAAACAATTAGAAGCAAATAAAACTCAAATTGATTTTTTAGTAGAAAATAAAAAAGTAATTTTTATAGATGATGTTTTGTACACCGGTAGAAGTATTCGGGCGGCATTAACTGCGGTACAATCTTTCGGAAGACCAGCATCTATTGAGCTTCTTGCCTTAATTGATCGTAGATTTAGTCGTGATTTACCAATCCAACCTGATTATCGTGGTCGTCAAGTAGACGCAATTAATGATGAAAAAGTAAAAGTATGCTGGTTGGAGCAAGACGGCGAAGACGCAGTGTATTTAATACCAACAAATAGTAAACAAATAGTATAGAAATGAGCGAATTAAGTGTAAATCATCTATTAGGAATTAAAAATATCACCAAAAATGATATTGACCTTATTTTTGAAACTGCCGATCATTTTAAAGAAGTAATAAACCGCCCAATAAAGAAAGTTCCTTCCTTACGCGACATTACGATTGCTAATATATTCTTCGAAAACAGTACACGAACCAAATTATCATTTGAACTAGCGCAAAAAAGGCTTTCAGCAGATGTAATTAGTTTTTCTGCGGCGCAGTCTTCAGTTAAAAAAGGAGAAACTTTAGTAGATACCGTAAATAATATTCTTTCAATGAAAGTGGATATGGTGGTGATGCGACATGCCAATCCTGGTGCGGCTCATTTTTTATCTCAAAATGTAAAAGCGAGTATCATTAATGCGGGTGATGGAGCTCACGAACATCCAACGCAAGCCCTTTTAGATAGCTATTCTATCAGAGAAAAACTAGGAGAAGTGGCAGGTAAAAAAGTAGTTATTGTAGGTGATATTTTACATTCGCGTGTAGCGCTTTCTAATATTTATGCTTTGCAAATGCAGGGGGCAGAAGTGAAGGTTTGCGGACCAAAAACACTCATCCCAAGACACATAGAATCACTTGGAGTAAAGGTAGAGTCAAATTTACGTAAAGCGTTGGAATGGTGTGATGTAGCAAATATGCTAAGAGTTCAAAATGAACGCATGGATGTCAATTTCTTTCCTTCCACAAGAGAATACGCACAACAATATGGATTAGACAAAACCTTGTTGGATTCACTTAATAAAGAAATAGTAATTATGCATCCTGGACCTATAAATCGTGGAGTTGAAATTACTTCTGAAGTTGCCGATTCTAATCAATCGTTGATCTTAAATCAAGTGGAAAACGGAGTGGCGGTTCGAATGGCAGTAATCTATTTATTGGCTTCAAAAATTCAATAATTTAATGAAAGTAGTTGTTAAAGCGCACACCACTATTTTAAAAGATACTCAGGGAGATATCCAATTATTTTTAGATAAAGTCACAACCCAACACGAAAGTTATAAAAATCAGAATTTGATTTTGGATGTAACTCACGATAATTCAACAACAATTCAATCTATAAAAGCTTTTTCTGAATTGTCTAAATTGCATTGTAAAGGAAAGAAATCATTTGTAATTGTTGCTGAAAACATCGATTTTAATGCCCTTCCAAAATCACTAGTTGTAGTTCCTTCGGTATTGGAAGCACACGATATTATCGAAATGGAAGAAATTGAACGAGATTTAGGGTTTTAGAAGTGTTTTTGTTTATTCGGTTATTTTTTTAATCGAAAAAACCATAACCAAATTAACAAATAAACACAAAATTGAATCTAACCATACTTGGTTGCTACGCTGCAACACCACGAACAATTACTAATCCTACGGCACAAGTTTTAGAAATCAGAAATCGTCTGTTTCTAATTGATTGTGGCGAGGGAACTCAGGTTCAATTGCGGAAAAATAAGATTCGTTTTTTAAAAATAAATCATATTTTTATATCTCATTTGCACGGCGATCATTTTTATGGTTTAGTGGGTTTGGTTTCTACTTTTATGTTGCTAAATCGAACTACTGATTTGCATATATATGGTCCAAAAGGAATTGAGGAAGTGATTAAATTACAATTAAGATTATCCAATTCTTGGACCAATTACGGTTTGTATTTTCATGAATTAAATTCAGATAAAAGTGAAATTATATACGAAGACGAAAAAGTATTTGTAAAAACGATTCCATTAAAACACAGGGTTTATACCAATGGGTTTTTATTTCAGGAAAAGATTGGAGATCGAAAATTGAATTTAGATGCGGTCCAAAACTTTGAAATTGATCCTTGTTATTATCAGAAAATAAAAAACGGAAAAGACATCACTTTAGATGACGGTCGTGTGATTGAAAATAAAAAACTGACATTCGATCCAATTCCTGCTAAGAGATATGCTTTTTGTTCAGATACGGCCTATAATGAAGACATTATTCCAATTATTGAAAATGCAGATGTATTGTATCATGAAGCTACTTTTCTAGATTCTGAGGAACAATTAGCTAACAAAACTATGCATTGCACGGCTAAACAAGCAGCTAAAATTGCTTTGAAGGCCAATGTAAAACAATTGATACTAGGACATTATTCTACTAGATATGACAATATCAATTTGTTTAAAGAAGAAGCAATAACCATTTTCCCGGAAGTGCTTTTGGCAGATGATGGGAAAAGTTTTGAGTTTTAAAATAAATCAATTATTTTAGATACGTTATTTTAGAATCAATTTTCTAAAATCAATTTTCTAAAATCTAAAATCTATTAAATGGAAGATTTAAGCGATTACAGAAAATCATATGAAAAGAATGCTCTTTTGGAAACTTCAATTCCCGAGGATCCTATTAATTTGTTTCATCAATGGTTTCATGAGGTAGAGGATTTCGGCGAAGTAGAGGAGGTAAATGCGATGACTCTTTCGACTATTGGATTGGATGGTTTTCCAAAATCGAGAGTTGTTTTATTAAAAAAATACTCCGAAGAGGGCTTCATTTTTTATACCAATTATAACTCAGAAAAAGGGAAGGCAATTACCAATAATCCAAATGTTTGTTTGTCTTTCTTCTGGCATTCCATGGAGCGGCAAGTTATTATAAAAGGGATTGCAGAAAGAACGCCAACCAATATTTCCGACGGTTATTTTGAGTCGAGACCTGATGGAAGTAAATTTGGTGCTATTGTTTCCAATCAAAGCGAAGTAATTCCTTCACGTGCTTTATTAGAAGAAAAATTAAAACAATTAGAACTCGATTACCAAGGTAAAGAAATTCTTCGACCAGAATTTTGGGGTGGTTTCCTAATTAAACCTGTTGAAGTTGAATTTTGGCAAGGACGCCCAAACCGACTTCATGACCGAATTAGATACCAATTGCAATCTGATTATTCATGGAAAACAGATCGTTTATCTCCTTAAAATTAGTATTCTATACTTTCTAAAGTTTCTTTTTTGTTTTTAAATAGAAAAAACTGAAGTAACATGGCAACGATAATTGTCATTATTGCACCAATAAAATTCAGCCATAAGAAACTTACAATATCCAAATAAAAGATATAAAATATCATTAATTGCGAAAAAATGGCTCCCCAGAAAATGGCTTTTGCACGGATATATTTTATGTAAAAACCAACTAAGAAAATTCCTAAAACGGTACCGTAAAATATTGATCCAATAATATTTACCAACTGAATTAAATTCTCAAATAAGGTGCCTATACAAGCAAAAAGAATTGCAACTATTCCCCAAAATACGGTAAAAACTCTTGTTGCATTTACATAATGTTTATCTGATTTTTCTTCTTTTAAATTTCGTTTGTAAATATCAATAGCTGTTGTTGATGCTAATGCGGTTAACCCTGAAGCGGTTGACGACATAGCGGCCGATAAAATTACTGCTAATAAAAGTCCGATTAATCCTTTTGGAAGGTAGTTCAAAATGAAATTTATAAAAACATAATCTTTATCATTCGTTTCTGCTTTTGCATCTGCTTTTGAAATTAATTCTTTCGCTTGTTCTCTCAAATCATTTTCCTTGTTTGACAAAGCAGTAAGTTTTTTTCGCAATATCGGATTGTCATAATTCTGATTCAAGTGGTCGATATACAAGAGATTGAACTCCTTTTTTTCTTCGGATAAATCCGCAAGTTGTTTTTCTAAATGGTGGTATTCTTCCTTATAAATGGATTTTTCAACCGCGATTTTATTATTCGGATTGAAATTCAAAGGAACAGGATTGAATTGGAAAAACACAAATACCATAACTCCTATCAACAGAATAAAAAACTGCATTGGGACTTTTAGAAACCCATTCATAATTAATCCCATTTGGCTTTCCCTTATCGATTTTCCTGATAAATAGCGACCTACTTGAGATTGATCGGTTCCAAAATAGGACAACGCAAGGAAAAATCCACCGGTTATTCCACTCCAAAAAGTATAGCGCGTTTCAGGATCAAACGAAAAATCGACGATATTCATTTTGTCATTTGCACCAGCAATATGGAGCGCATTTCCAAAAGTCATGTCGTTTGGCAATAAATGTAATATCAAGAAAAAGGTTGCAATCATCCCAAACATAATCACAAACATTTGGTGTTTCTGCGTCACGTTTACCGCTTTGGTACCCCCTGAAAAAGTGTAAATAATTACCAACGAACCGATTATTATATTCAGTTGGGTTAAATTCCAACCCAATATCGACGAAAGGATAATTGAAGGGGCATAAATGGTAATTCCAGTTCCTAAACCGCGTTGTACCAAAAATAAAATGGAGGCTAAGGAACGCGTTTTTAGGTCAAAACGTTCTTCTAAATATTCGTAGGCCGTGAATACTTTTAATTTATGATAAATAGGTATAAAAGTCATACTTATAACCACCATTGCAATGGGCAATCCAAAATAAAACTGCACAAATCCCAT
>CAIJFC010000055.1 GCA_903819815.1 uncultured Bacteroidota bacterium | reverse complement strand
TTTTATGCAAATTTATGCAATTATTTTTTATCGGAATTATTTGAGGTTTTTTACAATTAGCTTAGCTGTTTTTTCGCTTGCGCCGCTACCTCCCAATTTCTTTTCAAGGGCATTATAATTTTCTAGAACCAAATCTCGGTGATTTGAATTTAAGAGTTTCTGAAGCTCGATTTTAAGCGTACTTGTATTCAAATTATCTTGAATCAATTCAGTAACCACTTCTTTGTCCATAATCAAATTCACTAAAGAAATGTATTTTAAGGTTACAATTCTTTTTGCAATTTGGTAGGAAAGCCAACTCCCTTTGTAGCAAACAACTTCGGGAACTTTAAAAAGCGCAGTTTCCAATGTTGCCGTTCCGGACGTTACTAATGCAGCAAATGAAATGCTTAATAAATCATAGGTTTTATTGGATATGAAATGACAATTATTAGCCGTTAAAAAAGTGGAATAAAATGAAAATTCTTGACTTGGAGCACCTGCAATTACAAATTGATAGTCAGGAAAATCAGCAACAACACTCAGCATTACGCTTAACATTTTGGTAATTTCTTGCTTTCTACTACCTGGTAAAATCGCAATAATTGGCTTATCGCTCAAGAAATTTTCTTTTCTAAAAATAGATTCATCTATAGAAATTCGATTATTGATGGCGTCTATTAAGGGATGGCCAACAAATTCAACTTCATACTGGTGTTTTTTTTCATAAAAGTCTTTTTCAAATGGCAAAATCACATACATTTTATCAATATCTCGCTTGATATCTTTAATTCTATTTTCTTTCCAAGCCCAAATTTGAGGTGAAATGTAATAATGAGTTTTCATTCCTAATTTTTTTGCCCATTTAGCAATCCTCATATTAAATCCGGGGTAATCTATAAAAACTAAAACGTCGGGCTGGAATTCTAAAATATCTTTTTTGCAGATTTTAATATTGTTTAAAATAGTTTTTAAATTTAAAACCACTTCAAGAAATCCCATGAACGATAATTCTTTATAGTGTTTTACCAAAGTTCCGCCTACCGACTGCATTAAGTCGCCTCCCCAAAAACGAATTTCTGCTTTTGGATCTTCATTATACAAAGACTTCATCAAATTTGACCCGTGTAAATCTCCTGAAGCTTCTCCTGCTATAATGTAGTATTTCATAGGATTGATCTATATAAATAATGTGATGATAGTTAAAATTATGACAGCTAATAGTATCCCTTTTGCTATTGTTTCTTTTTTATATTTTAATAGTATAAAAAACATTCCAATATTTAAAACGGTTCCCAAAGTAATTACTTTACCTAATTTTCCTTCGTATTTTAAGAGCTGTAAACCACTCAAAAATGTGTAGGGAGTAAAGGCAATAATAAACATATAAACACCAATTAATGAGACGGTTAGTCCAATTATTAACCCGTAAAAAAGGTCTATTTTTTTCATTTATTTCCGTATTGAAAACAACTATTTTCAGCTGTAAAAATAATCATTTTTAATCTCACATCCTTACTTTTGATTCTTTAACAAAAAATTAGCCAAATCAGTATTTCGTGAAACTTTTTTTTGTTTACCTTAGTTAAAAAATTTAATGAATACAATTTTGAATTTTATGAAAAGGAATTATAAGATATTATCACTCATTTTAATTGCTTCTTTAATGTTATGGAGTTTTATTCCAAAGCAAAAAGGAGATCCAGAAAAAGACAAATTATTATTAGAATTACTAACATATGTAATTGAAAAAGGGCATTATAGCCCAGCAGAAATTAATGATGATTTTTCTAAAAGTTTATATAAAGAATATTTAATAGCACTAGATCCTACTAAAAGATTCTTTTTGAAATCAGATATTGTAGAATTTTCTGAGTATGAAACCGAATTAGACGATCAAATTAAAAATAAAGATTTGACATTTTTCAATTTAACGTATTCACGATTAAAACAACGTATTGAGGAAAGTAAAAACTATTATAAATCAATATTAAGTCAACCTTTCGATTTTAATGTTGATGAAGAATTTAATTCTGATTATGAAAAAGCGCCTTATGCAACTTCTATTACTGAGTTAAAAGAAAAGTGGAGAAAACAAATGAAATTATCTGTTTTATCCTCACTAACTGCCAGATTAAAATTGGAAGAAGACATTAAAAATGGTGTTGTAAAAGCTAAAAAAGATTCTTTAGGATCAAAAAAAGCTGAAAAACCGATTGATAATACCCCTAAAACATTTGAACAAATTGAAAAAGAAACTCGTGAAAGTTCATTAAAATCCATGAACGAGTACTTTGAATTAATTGATGATGTAAAAAGAGACGAATGGTTTTCTATTTTTGTAAATTCAATTGCGGAGCGTTTTGACCCTCACACCTCCTATTTTGCTCCCGAAGAAAAAGAACGATTTGATGTGAGTATGTCCGGAAAATTTTTCGGAATTGGTGCTCGTCTTCAAAAGAAAAATGATTTTACGGAAATCACAGAATTAATTTCCGGAGGTCCAGCCTGGAGAGGTAAAGAGTTAGAAGTAGGTGATATTTTTCTTAAAGTTGCTCAAGGCGACAAAGATCCTGTTGATGTTGTAGGTATGAAAATTGATGACGTGGTAAAGAAAATCAAAGGACCTAAAGGAACAGAAGTTCGTTTAACAGTTAAAAAAACAGACGGTACAATTAAAGTTATTACCTTAATTCGAGACGAAATTGAAATTGAAGAAACGTATTTGAAATCAAGTATTGTTGAGAAAAATGGGTTAAAATATGGGGTAATTTATTTGCCTAAATTTTATATTGATTTTGAAAATGCTGATAGTAGAGACGCAGGAAAAGACATGGCGATTGAGGTGGAAAGATTAAAAAAAGCGGGTGTAAATGGAATTGTATTGGATGTTCGTGATGATGGTGGTGGATCATTAAAAACAGTTGTCGACATTGCCGGATTATTTATCGAACAAGGTCCAATAGTTCAAATTAAATCGGCTACAGGTAAAAAAGAAGTTCTATCAGATAGAGATAAAAAAATACAATGGGAAGGTCCTTTGGTTGTGATGATAAATAATTTTTCTGCATCCGCTTCAGAAATTTTAGCAGCAGCAATTCAAGATTATAAGCGAGGAGTTATAATCGGTAGCAAGCAGTCTTATGGAAAGGGTACAGTTCAAAATATTATCGATCTAAATCAATTTGTAAGAAATTCAACTATTGGAGATCTTGGAGCACTAAAAACAACTACGCAAAAATTCTATAGAATTAACGGAGGATCAACCCAGTTGGAGGGCGTTAGTAGTGATGTTGTGATGCCTGACAAGTATTCTTATATAAAAATGGGAGAACGTGATATTGATAATGCAATGCCATGGGATAAAATAGATGCTGCAGATTACTCTGTTTGGAATAAACCAAATAGTATTTCTACTGCAATTGCGAATAGTAAAATACGTTTGGCGGAAAATAATCAATTTAAATTGATTGATGAAAATGCCAAATGGATCAATGAAAGAAGTGAAGACTATGTTTACAATTTGCAAATTGATAAATTTAAATCAGAACAAAAATTACTTGAAGAAACTTCAAAAAAATACAAATCTGTTTTGGATTATAAAAACCAATTGACTTTCAATTCACTTCCTTATGAAAATGAATTGATGAAAACCGATTTGGCTTTGAAAGAGAAAAGACAAAGATGGCACGAGAGTTTAGCTAAAGATATTTATGTGGATGAGGCTCTAAATGTTTTAAGCGATTTACAAACTAAAGAAATTGCTAAGAAAACAAATGTTACGCTAAAGAAAAAAGACAAATTAGTAAAGTCTTAAAAAAAAGTCCTGAGTTTTTCTCAGGACTTTTTTTTATTAATTTGTTGTCTATGCATTTTCAGTAATTGCATCACGGTCAATTTTCCCTACCAATCCAACGAGCACTTTTCCAGGACCAACTTCAGTAAATAAAGTAGCACCGTCTTTAACCATTTGTTGAACAGACTGCGTCCATTTTACAGGAGCCGTAAGTTGAATAATTAGATTTTTCTTAATCTCAAGTGGATCTGAAACCGCATTGGCAGTTACATTTTGATAAACTGGACATATTGGAGTTGAAAAAGTAGTCGATTCAATTGCCGCTGCTAATTCCTCGCGAGCCGGCTCCATCATTGGGGAGTGAAAACCGCCGCCAACAGGTAATAATAAAGCTCTTTTTGCTCCCGCTTCTTTCATCGCCTCACAAGCTTTTTCAACTGCTGAAAACTCTCCCGATATCACTAATTGTCCCGGGCAGTTATAGTTTGCAGCAACTACAACTCCATCAATTGAAGCGCAAACTTCTTCAACAACAGCATCTTCCAATCCTAAAACCGCAGCCATAGTTGAAGGTTTTATTTCACAAGCTTTTTGCATGGCTAATGCCCTTTTTGAAACTAATTTTAATCCGTCTTCAAATGATAATGTACCATTTGCAACTAGTGCAGAAAATTCTCCTAAAGAATGTCCAGCAACCATTTCAGGCTTGAAATCGGATAATGTTTTTGCCATTATTACTGAATGCAAAAATACAGCTGGTTGGGTAACTTTGGTTTCTTTTAATTCTTCAGCAGTTCCTTCAAACATGACATCTGTAATTCGAAAACCTAAAATTTCATTTGCTTTTTCAAATAAATCCTTTGCTAATTCTGAATTTTCATATAATTCTTTTCCCATTCCTGTAAACTGAGCTCCCTGACCTGGAAATATAAATGCTTTCATATTTTTATGTTTAATTAACTTAAATTGGAATGCAAAAATAGTATTTTTTTGAGCAAATCAATCCATTTTCATAATAACAATTTGTCCCGCTGTCCTTTATAGTCTTGCTTCGTTCCTGCGCAAGAGCTACCACTACCATCGGGGCTATCAAGTACGTTTGGATTTTTTAATATCGTTTTCTAAACCGATTAATGATGGACTTTTACCACATTTGCAGCAGCAATTGCTCGTTCAACAATTTCTTCAATAGGAGTTTCTAAATTATCATAAGTCAAGGAAACACCCATTCTTCTGTAAGGTCGTGATGTTGGTTTTCCAAATATTCTAAAATCTGTTTTTGGTAATGAAGCTATTTTTTCAATTCCTTCATAGGTTGGATTTAAGCTATTTTCAGAAGCTAAAATTACCGCACTTGCACCCGCCTTTTCTAATGTTATTTCAAATATTGGCAAACTCAAAATCGCACGTAAATGCAATTCAAATTCGTTAAAATTTTGAGTTCCAGCTAAAGTTACCATTCCGGTATCGTGAGGTCTTGGTGACAATTCTGAAAAGTAAACCCCTTCGTCAGAAAGAAAAAATTCTACCCCAAAAAGTCCTGCACCACCTAAAGCTTTAGTAACCTTCTGAGCCATATTCTGCGCTTCGTTTAAGTCAGCTTCAGAAATTCTTGCAGGTTGCCAACTCTCCTGATAATCGCCTCTTTCTTGGCGATGGCCAATTGGAGCACAAAAAAGTGTTGGATTATTATTTTGAACCACGGTCAACAAAGTAATTTCAGAATTGAACTTTACAAATGCTTCTACAATCACTTCTATAACATCTCCACGCGAACCTTCAACGGAATAATTCCATGCTTTTTCAATATCCGATTCCGTTTTTATTGTAGATTGCCCTTTTCCTGAAGAGGACATTAAAGGTTTTACAACGCAAGGAATTCCAACTTCTAAAACTGCTTTATTTAATTCTTCGGGCGTAGTAGCGTATCTATAATTGGCCGTTTTCAATCCTAATTCTTTGGCAGCCAAATCACGAATTGCTTTTCTATTCATAGTGAAATTAGCCGCTTTCGCTGAAGGAACGACTTTAATCCCTTGGCTTTCATAATTATAAAAGCGTTCGGTTCTGATTGCTTCAATTTCGGGAACTATAAAATCGGGTTGGTGCTTGGCTACAATTCGGTCTAATTCGGAACCATCAAGCATGTTGACTACTTCAAATCCATTGGCGACTTGCATCGCTGGGGCATTTTCATAGTTATCTACAGCAATTACAATTTGCCCAATTCGTTGAGCTGCAATTGTAAATTCTTTTCCTAATTCACCAGAGCCAAGAAGAAGTATTTTCATATAATAATAAAGTTAAATGCTTTATTTATGCTACAGCTTCTTTTATTCTTCTAAGCGCTTCAGTAAGTAAATCTTCACTTGTAGCATAAGAAAAACGAATACAATTTGGATTTCCGAAGGCATCCCCAGTTACAGTTGCCACATTTGCTTCTGATAAAAGGTACATAGAAAAGTCATTCGCATCTTTAATAAAAGTTCCTTTTAGAGTTTTTCCAAAGAAATGGGAAACGTCAGGAAAAACATAAAATGCCCCTTCTGGAACATTGATTTTAATTCCTGGAATATCTTTTAAAAGTCCAACTACTAAATCTCTTCTACTATGAAAAGCATCAACCATGTGTTTTAAAACAGATGGATCAGCATCAACGGCGGTAATTGTTGCTCTTTGTGCAATACTATTTGCTCCGCTGGTTACTTGTCCTTGAATTTTTGTACATGCTTTAGCAATAAATTCGGGTGCGCCAATATATCCAATTCTCCATCCTGTCATGGCAAATGCTTTTGCAACACCATTTACAGTTATCGTTTTTTCTAACATTCCTGGGATGGATCCAATGCTGCAAAAAGTACCTGAAAAATTAATGTGCTCATAAATTTCATCGGCAACAACATAGATGTTTGGGTGTTTTTCTAAAACTTTTGCCAAAGCGGTAAGTTCCTCTCTGCTATAAACAGATCCACTTGGATTACAAGGCGAACTGAACCACATCATTTTAGTTTTTGGAGTTATTGCAGCTTCTAATTGTGCGGGTGTAATTTTGAAATCACTTTCTATAGATGTAGAAACTTCAACAGGTATTCCTCCTGATAATTTTATTATTTCAAAGTAGCTAACCCAATACGGAGCGGGTAAAATTACTTCGTCTCCATCGTTTAACATTACTTGAGCTATATTGTATAAAGATTGTTTTGCTCCTGTTGAAACTACAATTTGCGATGGTTTGTAATCCAAATTATTATCTCTTTTGAATTTTCTGCAAATAGCCTCTTTCAAATCTTGGTAACCTTCTACAGGAGAATAGGTGCTGTAATTATCGTCGATTGCTTTTTTAGCTGCCTCTTTTATAAAATCTGGTGTATTAAAATCGGGCTCCCCTAAACTTAAACTAATAATATCTTTTCCTTGTGCTTTTAATTCTCTTGCCAATGCTGCCATTGCCAATGTTTGTGACGTCGATAAATTATTTATCCTATCCGAAAGTGCATTCATTCTTGTTGTTTGTTGTAGTTATTTATTGTTGTGTGTTAAATTTTTATGTCGAAAGTTCTGGTTTCATTCCTAGATCTTTCAAATGTTTGAAGTGAGCTATTACGGCCTTTCTCATTGATTTATATTCGTAGTAGGGAAGATTCGCTTCTGCGGCTGCTTCTTTTACAAATTTTGAAATTTTAGTGTAGTGAACGTGACAAATATTTGGAAACAAATGGTGTTCAATCTGATGATTTAAACCTCCGGTGTACCAGTTTACAATAAAGTTTTTAGGAGCAAAATTTACTGTTGTAAATAATTGGTGAATTGCCCATGTGTGTTCCATTTCTCCCAATTCATTAGGGTGTGGATTCGTTGTGTCTTCGGTAATATGAGCCAATTGAAATACAATACTCAAGATCAATCCTGCGGTGTAATGCATAACAAAAAATCCAAAAAGTACTTTCCACCAAGAGACTCCAATTATCATTGGTACTGCAATCCAAATAGAAAAGTAAATTATTTTTGTGATTACTAATGTAGTCCATAAAATTTTAGGACTTTTAGGTTCTCCATAAGATAATTTTCTCTTCAAATACAGACTCATTTGTTTGAAATCAGTAGTTAATGACCAATTGAAAGTCAACAATCCATATAAAAATATAGAGTAATAATGTTGGAATTTATGCATATAAGACCACTTTGCTTCTTTAGTAAAACGAATAATTCTTCCTGCATCTAAATCTTCATCGTGGCCAGGAATATTAGTATAAGTATGGTGTAAAACGTTGTGTTGAACTTGCCAGTTGTAAACATTTCCGGCTAAAACATAAATTGTTCCTCCCATAAATTTATTTACCCATCCTTTATTGGAATACGAACCATGATTGCCATCGTGCATTACATTCATTCCTATTCCCGCCATTCCAATACCAATAACAATTGATAAAATTGTAAAAACCCAAAAAGGCATGTCGGTTAAGGTAATTATTAAAATATAAGGAGTAATAAAAATGGTAAAGAGGATAATCGTTTTTAGATATAATTTCCAGTTTCCAGTTTTTTCAATGTTGTTTTCTTTGAAATAGTTGTTTACTTTTGAATTTAAAGTTCTAAAAAACTTCATTCCATCTTGTTTTGCAAATGTAGGGACAGTATTGCTCATAATTTTATTTGATATTCAACAAAGATAATTATTATATAAATTTATTCCACTAATTTCGACTTAATATTTTAACTTTAAATAGTACTTTTGTTAAAAAATATAAATGGATTTTATTCTGAAGTACTTTCCTGAATTAACTGAGGTTCAGACCAGTCAATTCCAACAGTTGGAAGCTTTATATCACGATTGGAATTCAAAAATTAATGTAATTTCTAGAAAAGATATCGATCAATTGTATGTGAAACACGTTTTGCACTCTTTGGCTATTGCCAAAATTCAAAAATTTGAACCAGGAACCTATATTTTAGATGTTGGAACTGGTGGAGGTTTTCCAGGAATTCCATTGGCAATTCTATTTCCAGAAACACGTTTTTACCTAATTGATGTAATTCTCAAAAAGATAAATGTGGTAAAAGCGGTTGCGGAAGCATTGGAATTAAAAAATGTAAAAGCGGAGCAAATGCGTGCTGAAAATGTAAAAGGCGATTTCGATTTTATTGTGAGTCGCGCAGTGACCAACATGCCCGATTTCGTTTCTTGGATAAAAGACAAAATCAAAAAACAACAAAAACACGAACTCAAAAATGGTATTTTATACCTTAAGGGCGGCGATTTAAGGGAAGAATTGGCTTCGTTTTCAAACGCAAAAGAATACAATATTTCCGATTTTTTTGAAGATGATTTTTTTGAAACGAAGAAAGTAGTTCATTTGCCTTTGAAATATAAATCATAAAAAAAACCCACAAATATTGTGGGTTTTTTATTCTTAAATCTAATTTCTTAAACCTTAAATTATGTTTATTCCCCTAAAAACGGGTATCTGTAATTTTCAGGGGTAACAAAAGTTTCTTTGATTGTTCGTGGTGAAGCCCAACGCAATAAGTTCAACGCTGAACCCGCTTTATCATTCGTTCCGGAAGCTCGAGCACCACCAAAAGGTTGCATTCCTACAACCGCACCTGTTGGTTTATCATTCACATAAAAATTTCCTGCAGCATTTTGCAAAGCAATAGTTGCTTGTTCTATTGCATACCTGTCTTGACTAAAAACGGCACCAGTTAATGCGTATTCTGAAGTTTGATCTACTAATTCTAATGTAGTTTCCCAATCGGCATCCTCATAAACATAAATAGTTATTACTGGCCCAAATAATTCGGTCTCCATTGTAGTGTATTTTGGGTTGGTAGTGACAATAACGGTTGGCTCAATAAAATAACCCACTGATTTATCATAATTTCCACCTACTATAATTTCAGCATCAGCATCTTTTTTTGCTTGTTCGATGTAACTCACTAATTTGTTAAACGAACCTTCGTGAATCACCGCAGTAATGAAATTTCCAAAATCTTCTGGGGATCCCATTTTCATGGATTTTACGTCGGTAATCAATTGTTGTTTTACTGCTGGCCACAAACTTTTAGGAATGTAAGCTCTTGAAGCTGCTGAACATTTTTGTCCTTGAAATTCAAATGCGCCACGAGCAATTCCGGTTACCACTTGTTTAACATTGGCACTTGGATGCGCCACAACAAAATCTTTTCCACCAGTTTCCCCTACAATTCTTGGATAGGTTTTATAATGGTGAATATTAGTTCCAATTTTTGCCCAAATGTCTTTAAATACATGCGTTGATCCTGTGAAATGTACTCCAGCAAAATCACGGCTTGCCAAAACAGTATTGGTAATCATTTCGGCATCACCAAAAACTACGTTAATCACTCCGTCAGGAACGCCCGCTTCTTTGAAAATATCGATGATAATTTTTGCAGAAAATACTTGGCTGTCACTCGGTTTCCAAATCACCACATTTCCCATCATGGCAGCACTTGCAGGTAAATTGGCAGCAATTGCTGTGAAATTAAAAGGGGTAATTGCATAAACAAATCCTTCTAATGGGCGGTATTCTAGTCGGTTCCAAACGGAAGAATCAGAATTGGGTTGGTCGTTATAAATTTGAGTCATGAACTCCACATTGTAACGAAGGAAATCTATTAATTCACAAGAAGCATCAATTTCTGCTTGGAAAATATTTTTAGATTGCGCAATCATGGTTGCCGCATTAATTTTTGCTCGGTAAGGCCCTGCGATTAATTCGGCTGCTTTTAAAAATATAGCTGCACGTTGTTCCCAAGCCATATTTGCCCATGCTTTTTTGGTTTCTAATGCGTTAGCGATTGCTTTTTCAACATGAGATTTTTCTGCCAGATGATAGGTTCCCACGATGTGTTTATGATCGTGTGGTGCCGACATATTTCTGGTATTTCCAGTTCTAATTTCTTCACTTCCGATATACAATGGAACGTCTATTTGGGTGTTCCACATTTCTTTATAGGCCGCTAGAACCGCTTTTTTTTCTGGTGAATTTGGGGCATACGATTTTACCGGTTCGTTTACCGCTTTGGGTACATTAAAGAATCCTTTTAACATGGTGTTTTTATTTTGGGGATATTATTTTTACAAAAGTACAAATGTAAAATCGATTAATGGCAATTTGGAATTAAAAACGGATGCTTAGCCCAGACGGAAATGGAAACCCCGGAGTTTTAAATACTATTTTTTCTTGGTTTTTTAAAGCGACCAAAGGGAGCTCTTAAAAAAGCATTAGAAAAAAAGGATTTAGAATGAGGAGTTGTAATGGACTGCTGGAAATAGCTACCAATTAATTTAAAGCAAATGGTGCGCTCAAACGAAATGTTGGAACTACAACTTTGAAATTTCTTGTTGAGGTAAAATTCACCATATTGAAATGACCTTGCATTGCGCCAAAAGGCGAGGTTAGCAGGCATCCAGAGCTGTAAGTGTGCAAATCGCCAGGTTTTAATACTGGTTTTTTTCCTATAATTCCTTCGCCATCAACAATTTCTGTTTCTTGAAGCGAATCGAAAATTTCCCAATGACGGGTCATTAATTGAACGGAATCTTTGCTGTGATTTTCAATGGTTATATGGTAACTGAAGGCGAACTGAATCTTGTAATTTTTGAAGTAAGTGCCTTCAAAACTAGTAGATACAGAAATTTTAATTCCTCGTGTAATTTGTGATACCATTGTAACCAATTGATTTTATGTAAAATTATAAAAAAATTATGAGTTTTTCAATTAATTGAAATAAAATAAAATTAATTGGTAATATCCTCGGAATTCGCAACTCCTTTTCCAATAATTCTATCGTAGCGTTGGTTGTTTTCTCGGTAGTAAATTATGGCAAAATAGTTGTTTTCGGTTTGAGAAAAATTCCCATCAATGGCATTTTCGTAGTCGATTTTTTTGGTTTCGTCGGCAACTACATACTGATAATTGGTAAAACCTTGTTTGATCATTATTGCCTTTTCATAAATTCCTTTTTCTTGGTTGTATTCCATTTTATTGTCATCGGAAATAGCATAATTATTAAACATTCCATTGACATAAATGGTTTTTTTCTCGTAAAATGAAGGCGCTGATAAAGTGAAAAACACCCAAGAATAATCGGCTTCGATCCCATTATTTGAAGCATTTACGTTTAGGGGAACAAAATTTCCATTGGTATCAGGATTGTAGGTGTAGGATTTATTTATCCGTGCATTGTCAGTGTAAAGATGGGTGTTATATACCCCATTATTAGCATCTACTCTTGCGATAAAATTATTGGCGGCTCTAATGATTTTATTTTCAAAATATAGAAATTCATTTCCGCCCCAGAATTGTGTTTCTGAATCGTATTTATAAATTAAGTCGTTCCCAATAGTGTACATCGGTTTGATATTGGTAATGGCTTCATTCAATTTTCCGTTTTGCAATAACAGTACTTTCACATTTTGAAGCGGACTTTGAAATAGCAAATTAGGAGATTTTATGGAGAAATCGATGTTTTGTTTGAAATTGATTGTGTTTAGAGTTCGAGCTCTTTTTGTTTGCATTGGCACCGAAACTAAGTCTTCAAAGAGCATCAATTTTCTAGAAAAAACGACTTCTCTATCTTCGTTAAGGATTTTTATTATGTAATTTCCACTAACTAAAAGACGGGTGTTTTTATTAGGAAAACCTATTCTGTAATGCGAATATAATTGTAATGTGTTTAATGAATTGGTGTATTCTTGAATTCGTATTCCGTCAAACCCTTGTAGGTATTCATTTTTTGTTAAATCAGAATGTTTCCAATCGTAATTGCAATGCACAATTTCATAATAGTAATTGGCTTCATTTCCGTATAAGTCATCAAATTGAATTTCAAAAGGATCGTTCAGACCAAATAGGGCAATAGAATTTTGATTGTTTTGAACAAATGTGATTGTTTTGATGTTAAATGGAGGGTCGATTTCTTTTTCCACCTGTGCAAATGTCACAAATGAAATTAGAATAAGGGATGTATTTAACCAAATTGCTTTAAACATAATAGTAATTTTACTTTTGTAAATATAGGAAAATTACTTTTGAAAATAAAGATAAAAAAATAGTTCTATTTGAAACAAACGGGAATAATTTCTCCTTTCGCAAGGCAATATTTTTCTACCAATTCAGGTGCTATTTTATGGGTGTAATCTTCTTCTACTACTTTAAATCCGATGCTTCGTAGTTTGTCAAAATAATCACGGCCGTAAATTCTAACATGATCGTATTGTCCAAAAATGGCAGCGCGTTCTTTTTGATTGGTAATAGAATCATCAGCGAAAGTAAATTCTCTTGACAAGTCTTGAGGGATTTGGAAAATTCCCATTCCGCCAGGTTTTAAAACTCGATATAATTCTTGCATGGCTTTGGTGTCATCAGGTATGTGTTCCAAAACGTGATTGCAAAAAATAATATCGTAGGAATTGTCTTCAAATGGTAAGTTACAAATATCCGCTTTTACATCGGCCAAAGGCGAGAACAAATCGGTAGTGGTGTATTCGATGTTTTTCAGGTTTCTAAATAATTTATAAAACGCTTGTTCAGGAGCAAAATGCAGTACTTTTAATACTGAACTCGTTTCAGTAGCTCTTAATTTGATGCTTTTAGGTTTTTTAACAGAAGAATCTGAATCCAATTCAGATTGAAAAAAATCAGTTTCATTTATAAGATAAAGCCAAAGCAATCGATGTCTTTCAAGTGAAAGTGTACTTGGTGAAAGCACATTATTGCGTTGGTTTCCGTATCCGTAAGGAAGAAACATTTTAAAACTTTTTCCGTCAATTGGATCGGTAAAAGTAGTTCCTTTTAGAATGAAGGCTAATATTGGACGCGCAACATAACTCAATCGAATTAGGATTGGTCTCGGTATCGTATTGAGTATTAATTTAAAGAGTTTTTTCATTATTTAGGTAAATTTAAACACGAATTACACTAATTTTCACTAATTCAAAAAATGTAAAAATGAATGTTGTTGTTTCTTTTAAAGAATTATTCTTTTATATTTAAGGCTGTCTTCGCCAAAATTAACTAATAATCCCAATTTGTTTTTTGATGCTGCAAGGTAATTAAGCGTCTGTTTTATTTCGCTACTTGAAAGTTGTTGAATTGCTTTTATTTCAAGAATGATTTCGTCAAAAACTACAAAATCTGAAAAATAATGGTGCGGCAAAATTATTTCTTTATAAGTAATATTGAATTTCATTTCTCTATTGTAAGGAATTCCATTCTTCTTAAATTCATATTCTAGAGCATCACCATAAATAATTTCACTATGTCCTTTTCCAAGAATTGTGTGAACCTCCATGCAAATTCCAATTATCTTATACACTTCTTCTTTTAAATAAAGGTCGTCCATTTTTTAAGGATTTTAATTTTTTTAAATTCAAAAATAATTCGTGTAAATTAGTGAAATTCGTGTTTACATAACTAGCGGCGTTCTTCTAAATTCGTCTTCTTCGGTACTTACAATCCCTAAAGCTTGATAAACATAGGCAAACGTAGAAAGTAGTTCTGGTTTTCCATCAATAATTGCAACGTCATGTTCAAAGTGTGCACTTGGTTTTCCATCGGCAGTTAATATCGTCCAGCCGTCTTTTAATTGTTTGATATTTTTGGTTCCCATGTTGATCATCGGCTCAATGGCAACTACCATTCCTTCAACAAACATTTTTCCGCGACCTCGTTTTCCGTAATTTGGCATTTCAGGATCTTCATGCATTTTTTGCCCCAAACCGTGACCCACTAATTCTCGAACTACTCCGTAACCGTAAGCTTCTGTATATTTTTGAATGGCATTCCCCACATCTTCTACTCGATTACCAACTTTAAATTCGCGGATACCAACATATAAAGATTCTTTAGTTACCCGTAATAATTTTTTAGTTTCAGATGCTACCTCGCCAATTTCAAATGAATAGGCATGATCACCGTGAAATCCGTTTTTAAAAGCACCACAATCTACTGAAATTACATCGCCACTTTCAAGCGGAATAGTATTTGGAATACCATGAACCACTTGTGCATTTGGACTCATGCAAAGCGAATTTGGGAAGCCATACAATCCTAGAAAACTAGGAACGGCTCCATGATCACGAATAAACTCTTCTGCTAATTTATCTAGGTACAATGTGGTCACTCCAGGTTTTATTTCCCGAGCTATCATTCCTAATGTTTTGGAAACAATTAAAGCGCTTTCGCGCATTAATTCTATTTCTTCTCTTGTTTTTTGGATTATCATTTTTTGCCGAATAGATTACAAAAGTACAATATATATTTAAAAAAAGTGCTTCTCGAATTGGAGAAGCACGCTATTGTTTTTTATCTATAATAGTGAATGGCTTGTCATTGCGGCTGGTTTTGCAACACCCATCAATTTTAATATGGTAGGAGCTATATCTCCTAAAACGCCATTTTCTATTTTTTTCAATTCTTTGTCTACCAAAATAATTGGCACTGGATTGGTTGTATGCGCCGTATTTGGCGAGCCATCAGGATTGATCATTGTTTCGCAATTTCCGTGATCGGCAATTACAATCGTTGTATAATTGTTGGTCAAAGCCGCAGTAATTACTTTTTCAACACATTGATCAACCGCTTCGCAAGCTTTTATTGCCGCGCTCATAATACCAGTATGTCCCACCATATCGCCATTGGCAAAATTCAAACACACAAAATCAACTTGGCCTTTTTCTAATTCTGGAACTAGGGCTTCCGTCAATTCAAATGCGCTCATTTCTGGTTGCAAATCGTAGGTAGCCACTTTTGGAGAGTTTTTAAGAATGCGGCTTTCGCCAATAAATGGTTCTTCACGACCTCCAGAAAAGAAGAAAGTGACATGTGGATATTTCTCTGTTTCGGCAATTCTGATTTGAGTTTTATTAGCTTTTTCCAATACTTCGCCCAGCGTTTCAGTGATATTATCTTTGTTATAAACCACCTTTACATTTTGATAGGTTTCATCGTAATTGGTCAATGTAACATAATACAAACTCAATTTATGCATGTTTTGCTCGTGGAAATCTTGTTGCGAAAGTGCCTCGGTTAACTCGCGACCTCTATCGGTTCTGAAGTTGAAGAAAATTACCACATCGTCATCTTCAATGGTTGCTAATGGGGTTCCATTGTTGTCCAAATGAAATAACGGAGCTATAAATTCGTCAGTGATATTATTGTGGTAGCTGGATTCAATTGAAGCAACTAAATTAGTAGTTCCTGTTCCTGTTGCATGGACTAATAAATCGTAGGCTAATTTTACTCTTTCCCACCGTTTATCACGATCCATTGCATAATAACGACCTATAATTGAAGCTATTTTAACGGGGGTTTTTGAGATATAATTTTCAAGATCTTGGATGTATTTTTTCCCTGATTTTGGATCTACATCACGACCGTCAGTGAAAGCATGAATATAAACTTTTTCAAGTCCGTATTCTTGTGAAGCATCAATTAATCCTCTTAGGTGGGAGGTATGCGAGTGAACTCCACCATCGGAAACTAATCCCAATAAGTGCACTTTTTTATTGTGTTCTTTAGCATAAGTGAAAGCATCAATTAGTACTTGTTCTTTAGCTAGCGTATTATTAGCTACGGCCAAATTTATTTTTGCTAAATCTTGATATACAATTCTCCCCGCACCCAAATTCATATGTCCTACTTCCGAATTTCCCATTTGGCCTTCAGGCAATCCTACGTTTAATCCGTCGGTTCTAAGTTGGGCGTTTGGGTAGTTATTGTAAAGCGAATTAATAAATGGAACGTTCGCATTGTCGATAGCTGAAACCTTTGGATCGGGAGATTTTCCCCATCCGTCGAGTATCATTAAAATCACTTTTTTATTCATGATGTGTGTTTTTAGCCCAGATGGAAGTGGAAATCATTTTTGTTTTTTCTTAAAAACAAAAATATTGCAACGTACAGCTGGAAATAGCTCCAAATTTAAGAAATTAAAATAACTTTTTGGCTTGATTGTAATCTATAAAATACCTCATACTAACGGAAAAAGTATGGTTTAACGCCTCGTTATTTAGCAAATTGGTAACGTTGCTTCCGAAGTCGCTATTGATAGTTCGAGAAAAATTAGCTGCATTATTTCTGTATAAAACCGATAGTTGACTTCCAGGTGCAAACCACCAAGAATAAGATAAATCGACATTCCAAGACGTGAAATTGGAATTTTTATTGGTTGTATAATTGGCAAAATCGTTCAATTTTCCTTGATTGTCTAATGATAGAAAGTTTTTATTTTCGGCATACGACCAATAGTGGCGAACGGAAAGGTTGAAAGTCATCGTGCTATTTACTGAGTATTTCCCAGATAATGTATTAGAGTAAGTGATCACATTTCTATTGGCGAAAATTATAGCATCTGGCGTTATTGAGTTGGCATCGTCATCAATACTATCCACGAATCCTTTATTGTTATTTTGACGTGAAAAATTAAAATTAAAATTCAATAAAAACTTGTCGCTGAATCGGTATCTTGGTCCAACCATAAGACCATAAGAATTTCTTCCCGACTCATTTAATTTTGCAAACCAAGGATTAAAATCGAAAGCGAATTTGTAGTTATAATTTGATGAAAAATAAAACCTCCAGCTAATTCTTGATGGAATTAGTACAAATCTACTTTCGGTTCTTGGTTCATAAAAATCGAAGTTTTCCAAAGGATTTGCATTTATTCCAAATCCAAAATAATGATTTTTTTTGTTATTGATATCGACATTAAAATTTAAATTATTTCCTTGTACTTTTCCCGTTTCTTTTTGGAATTGTAAAAAGGAATTTAAATTCAAATTGAATGAATTCATGTATTTAGTAGAATTTAGGATTCTATAATTGGCATTTCCATATAAACTATAATAGTTGGTTTGAAAATTGATACCTAAATCGTTG
This sequence comes from uncultured Bacteroidota bacterium, assembly GCA_903819815.1. Lineage (GTDB taxonomy): Bacteria > Bacteroidota > Bacteroidia > Flavobacteriales > Flavobacteriaceae > Flavobacterium. Next base: position 2,750 of record CAIJFC010000055.1, on the reverse strand, counting down.
ATATCGTAATCTTTAGTAACAATATCTGCGCCCAAACTATAGCGATATTGACCGCTGGTTTCCCCGATATTTAAACTTGAAGCAATTCCAGTTTTTACACCTCCTTCGTTTACATAACTGTATTTTAAATCTCCAGAAAGGTTGTAGGTATTGGCTTTAGTATTTAAATCCCAAATTAAACCAGATACATTTCCGTCTCTAAAACTGCCGTCTCTTGTTACATTAGTATTAATAAAACTCACGGATGAATTTTTGCGAAAGCGTTGGTCAAGTACTATAACACTATAATTTGCAAGAGGCTCAACTACTTCACTTCGAACAGATTGATCGTTGTTGTTTTTGATTTTTGCGGTGGTAGTTTCGGTTACGGCATTTAAAACTCCAATACCTAAACCGCCTTTTGTTCGTCCAGAAACTTTTAGTGCATTAATTAAATTTACGGTTGCTGGATTATCAATTATTTCTTCGTTATTATCTACAGTTGGATAAGCAGACGGGCTTCCACCAATTCTTCTCGAATAAAATATTCCTCCTTTATTAAAAAGGTCGGTTCCTTCAGTAAAAAAGGCTCTATTTTCGTTAAATTGTTGTTCAAACGGACCTAGATTTAAAATTTGATCATCGTATTTTGTTTGGCCAAAATCAGGAATTAAGATAGCATCAAGTGTAAAAGCATCATTTATTCCATATTTTATATCCATTCCACCTTTAAGTGTTCCTTTCGTTTTTTGAGCATCATTGGCATTCAAATAAAAGGAAGAATAAGGCATAAAAAAGAGTCGAGTAGGGGTTTTTATATTTTCAATTCCCTCTAGATTTCCCGCTTGTTGGATAACATTATCTACTTTATTATCTACTTTGTTCCAAGCGTAAATAGAGTTTTCTCTTTTCAAATCTCTAACAAAATTGATTCCCCAAGTTTGAACGTTATTGTTTGAAAATCGAAGAGCAGCATAGGGTATTTTCATTTCTACTACCCAGCCTTTGTCGGTAATTTTGGTTTTACTACTCCAAATAGCGTCCCAAGTAAAATCTTCACCAGTAGAATCGGTTGCTAAACAATCCAATTGTGTTCCCGAGGCGGTACAAAAAAATCGAAAATCTTGTTGACCATCATTAAAACCGTTGATGAAAACGCCAAAATTATCACTTGTACCTTGATCATCGCGTTGGGTAAGTTCCTTTAAAATCTTAGAAGGTTCGGCATCATATAATATGGCACCTATATATATCGCTTCATTATCGTAAAGAATTTTTACTTCGGTATCTTTACTTTTATCAACTTCTTTTCCATTGTCTGGAGCGAACATAAAAAAATCTTTCGCTACAGGAGCAGATTGCCATTGAGATTCGCCTAAATTTCCATCAATGGTAATTCCACCATTAATAAGAACTGCTTTTAGTGTTTTTTTTTGAGAGTAACTTAACGCGCATGTAATTAATAAAAGGAGTTGAAGCGTTTTTTTCATAGAGGTTTAATTCAATGCGCAAAAATATCATTTGATACTATCAATAACAATTGTTTTATATTTTTATTATGAATAAAGCAATAAATATCAAATGTCTGACAATAATTTACACCTTCCTTGGATTTTTGATATTATATCGCTTTAAACAAAATGTAATGGGGTCCAACATCTGGGATTTCAAATTGATCTCCCAAAATTTCATAACCTGATTTTTCATAGAAACCTACGGCTGTTTCTCGGGCATTAAACCAAATTAAATCGCCACTTTTTAGTCTAATTTCATTTTCGCAGTATTGTAATAATTGTTCTCCAAAACCCTTTTTTTGAAATTCACTCAATACTGCCATTCCTCGAATTTGATATTGATTTTCCTCTGAAAACAATTTATTTTGTACCTTAAATGCCGAAATCACCCCTGCTAATTGATTTTCAAAATACAATCCAAAGTGAGAAGTTGTTGGCAAATCGTCGCCATCAAAATGACAAGATTCTATTGGTCGGCCTGGACGCAAAACAGGATGTCTTACAATTATGGTTTCAAATGCGGTAATTTTTTCAATTTCAATCATAATTTAATTTCTTTTATTTTCTTGCGAATTGTTATCATAACAATATCAAAATAAATTATTTACATTAACATTTGGCACTTTATCCTGTTAGATTTTAAAGCAACCATAAATTTTTTTTTTAAAAAACTTGCAATAAACCCAACTAATTATTTATATTTGCACCGTTGATAATGCGAAAGTAGCTCAGTTGGTAGAGCTCCAGCCTTCCAAGCTGGTTGTCGCGAGTTCGAGCCTCGTCTTTCGCTCTAAAATCCTCAGACTAAAAGTTTGGGGATTTTTTATTTTAGATTACTCAAGTCAGTTCCCGATTCCAATTCTTCAGGATTTTTATTTTGTCTGAATAATCGAGCCGAAAGACTTCCTTTCAAAGTAATTTTATCGCCTTTAACTTCTAGCCAACTCCCTTCTCGAAGTCCCAGAACTGGTGGAGAATTCAAAAAATGGTATTCTTTGATCCTCATTTCCCGAGTTTCGCCGTTGTGTTTCAGTTGCAAATCGGCATCCAAATAATGTGGATTGATATTGAAAGGAACAATTCCTAATGTTTGAAAACTGGGCGGATAAATAATAGGCATATCGTTGGTGGTTTGCATCGTTAATCCACAAATATTACTTCCTGCGCTAGTTCCTAAATAAGGAGTTCCGTTTTTTAAGGCATTTGCCAATGCATCCATTACTTTATTTTTATACAATTGGAAAACCAATAAAAAGG
>CAIJFC010000054.1 GCA_903819815.1 uncultured Bacteroidota bacterium | reverse complement strand
TTCACTGCGTTCCGCTTGCGGTTTTACTTTCTCTTCATCGATTAAACGACCTTCAAGAAATTTCAAATCGTCTTGGCATTTATCCATCGTGTATTTAATCACATACTGGATAAAATCTTCTGCCAAGTCCATGTTGTCACTCAAATCATTGAATGCTACTTCTGGCTCAATCATCCAAAACTCGGCCAAATGACGCGAAGTATTCGAGTTTTCAGCACGAAATGTAGGTCCAAAAGTGTACACCTGACCCAAAGCCATCGCGTAGGTTTCCGCTTCCAATTGTCCCGAAACCGTTAAGTTGGTTTCTTTACCAAAAAAGTCTTCTTTATAATTTACTTTACCGTCGTCTGTTTTTGGGGTATTTTCAAATGGTAAAGCCGTAACTTTAAACATTTCTCCTGCACCTTCCGCATCCGATCCCGTAATAATTGGTGTATTTACATAGACAAAACCGTTGTTTTGAAAATAATTATGAACCGCAAACGACAATACCGAGCGCACTCTCATAATCGCTCCAAAAGCATTGGTACGAACTCTTAAATGGGCGTTTTCACGCAAAAATTCTAGAGAATGTTTCTTAGGTTGCATTGGGAATTTCTCCGCATCAGAATCGCCTAAGATTTCTATTTTTGTAACTTGGATTTCAAATTTTTGTCCCGCACCTTGGCTTTCCACTAAATTACCCGTTACTGAAACCGCCGCACCAGTGGTAATGCGCTTCAAGGTTTCCTCTGGGGTATTTTCAAAATCAACTACACATTGAATATTATTTATTGTCGATCCGTCATTTAATGCAATAAACTGATTGTTTCTAAACGTGCGCACCCATCCTTTGGCATTCACTTCCTGCAGCGTTTGGGTACTATTCAATAAATCTTTAACCTTGGTATGTTTCATCTTGAAAATCTAATAATATTAAAATAAACCTAATAATAGATGCAAATATAATGGATTTCGACCAATTTTCCTCGTTCAGAATAAACGATTTATCCGATATTTTATTTTGTAAGTGGGCTTTTTTTTGGGCGTGCCCCTCCGTAAAAACTTCGGGTCGGGCTTTCCGCTACAAGTCCTCGCAAAGTTCCACTGAATTCCACTTTACTGTGGGCTTTTCGCTTTTATCCCTCACGCGGAATAAACACCTGACCCGTTTTCAAAACGTGTCAGGTTTAAAGATTTAAGACTTTAGATTTAAGATTTCAAAATAGATTAATTAAAAATATAGATTTAAAATTAAAATAAATACTATATTTGAAAGAAATAGGAACTAATTAGTAGCACCCCGCTAGCGCGAGCGTCTCGCTCGTGAGCAAGAATAAACTATTTCACAAACCGCTCAAAGAAAAAACACCAGTCAGATGCAACCGTAAACTATTCAATAACCATTTCGGGAATTGCTCCTTCAATTATTAATTCGGCTTCGGTGGCCTTAATGATGTGTTCTACAGAAACGCCTGGCGCTCTTTCCAAAAGTTTAAATCCTTTTGGGGTAATTTCTAAAACCGCCAATTCGGTTACTACTTTTTTAACGCACCCAACTCCTGTTAATGGCAACGTACATTTTTTAAGAATTTTACTTTCTCCTGCTTTGTTAACGTGCATCATCGCCACAATAATATTATCGGCAGAAGCCACTAAATCCATCGCGCCGCCCATTCCTTTAACCATTTTACCAGGAATTTTCCAATTGGCTATATCGCCATTTTCAGAAACTTCCATTGCCCCCAAAATCGTTAAATCGACATGTTGCCCACGAATCATTCCGAAACTCATTCCTGAGTCAAAAAAACTCGCTCCAGCTAAGGTGGTAATCGTTTGCTTTCCTGCATTAATTACATCGGCATCTTCTTCTCCCTCAAATGGAAATGGTCCCATACCTAAAACCCCGTTTTCACTTTGAAATTCAACCGAAATGTCTTTTCTAACGTAGTTGGCTACAAGGGTTGGAATTCCAATTCCGAGGTTTACGAAATAGTTGTTTTTTACTTCTTTTGCAATTCGTTTTGCGATATCATTTTTATCTAAAGCCATAGTTTTAATTTTTGAATCCTAATTTCACAATTAGATTGTCCTTATCGTTTCTCCTCTTCAAATTTTCAAATTAGATAATTTTCAAATTACTTCTGTCTCACCGTGCGTTGTTCAATTCTCTTTTCATATTTTTCTCCTTGGAAAATGCGTTGAACGAATATCCCTGGAATATGAATTTGGTTTGGATCTAGTGATCCAGCTTCTACTAGTTCTTCTACTTCAGCCACCGTAATTTTTGCTGCGCCTGCCATACAAGGATTGAAATTTCTAGCGGTGCCTTTAAAAATAAGGTTTCCTGCGGTGTCGCCTTTCCATGCTTTTACAATTGCAAAATCGGCTTTGAAGGCATGTTCCATAATGTGCATTTTGCCATTGAATTCTCGTGTTTCTTTTCCAACAGCGACTTCTGTTCCAAAACCAGCTGGAGTAAAAAACGCGGGAATTCCCGCTTGAGCAGCGCGACATCTTTCGGCAAGTGTTCCTTGTGGAATTAATTCTACTTCCAATTCCCCAGACAACATTTGGCGTTCAAATTCGGCATTTTCACCTACATAAGAAGAGATCATTTTTTTGATTTGCTTTTTGTGCAATAGTAAACCAAGTCCAAAATCATCCACACCGGCATTATTAGAAATACAGGTTAGGTTGTCATTTCCTTTTTTTACTAATTCGGCGATGGAATTTTCGGGAATTCCACACAATCCGAAACCGCCAAGCAGTATAGTCATTCCGTTTTCAATCCCGTTTAGGGCGTCTTGAACGGTAGGTACTTTTTTATTAATCATTGTTCGTTTATTCTTAGTTTTTCTTACTTCAAAAATAACGAATTATTAATCAATTTTTCCTAATTTGACATAAAATAAGTAGCCTCAAAATCACAAATTCTGATTTTGAGGCTACTTATTAGATTTTTACAATAATTTTGAAGTCACTCGAATTCTTAGCCCGGACCTGCCTGCCGGCAGGCAGGTGGCAGTGGAAATCCCACGAAATTGCGAGGCACGAAGCAATCTCGTGGATTGCAACGTACAGCCGGATAAAGCTCCAAAAAATTATAGGCTAAATTCGTCTGTATTTTGTTCTGTTTCTGTGGAATCTTTCTTGGCTGGTGGCGACCAACAATCGACTTTTATATTTAGATTATCAGGTCTTTCGAATTCTTCTTTTGAAATGGTAAGGCTTTCGTCAGCGTAACATTTTTTCATTAGTATGCCCCAAATTGGTAATGCCGCCACGGCTCCTTGACCGTAAGTGATGCTTTTAAAACGGGCGGAACGGTCTTCGCAACCTACCCAAACACCGGTTACAAGGTTGGGCACCATTCCCATAAACCAACCGTCGGATTGATTTTGTGTGGTTCCAGTTTTTCCTGCAATTGGGTTGGTAAATACATACGGATAACCGGTAACTCTATTGTATCCGTTTCCACCACCTTGGGTTCTCAATCGAGATCCTGAGCCTTCTTCGGTTACTCCTTCCAATAATTTTACTACTGCAAAAGCAATGTCTTTATTCAACACATCGTGCGATTCTGGGATTGGTTCGTAAAGTACCACTCCGTTTTTATCTTCAATTCTTGTAATGAATTGGGGTTTGATGTAAACTCCTTGATTTGCGAAAGTGCTGTAGGCGGCAACCATATCATGAACGGTAATTTCTACTGCTCCTAATGCAATTGAGGGCTGCAATGGAATTTCTGATTTTATACCAAGTTTATGTGCTAATTCAACTACTTTTTCTGGACCTACTTTGTCCATTAATTTTGCCGAAACGGTATTGATAGAGTTGGCCAATGCCTTTTTTAAGGTTACCATTCCACGGTATCTATTGTCTGAATTGGCGGGCGTCCAAGTTTTTGTAACGTGGTGCTTTCCAACTGGAATTGTAAATGGCGAATCGATAATGGAATCGCAAGGGGACATTTTTAATTGTTCAATTGCCGTAGCATATACAAAAGGTTTAAAGGTAGAACCTACTTGTCGAGCGCCTTGACCCACGTGATCGTATTGGAAATATTTATAATTTATTCCTCCAACCCACGCTTTTACATGTCCTGTTTGCGGTTCCATCGACATCAATCCGGTTTGAAGGAAATGTTTGTAATAACGAATAGAATCCGTTGGCGTCATTATAGTATCACGTTCTCCTTTCCAAGTAAAAACGGTCATTTTAGTTTTTATTTCAAAGGATTTAATGATCTCATCGTCACTTTTATCTTGCAATTTTAATTCTCTCCAACGATCCGAAGATTTCATGGCTTGCATCAAAATTTTGTCGGTTTCGTCTTTAGAAATATTTACAAAAGGAGCGTTTTTATTTGTTTTTGATTGGTCGAAAAATTCTTTTTGTAAATTGGACAAATGCTCTGTCACCGCTTCTTCAGCATAAGCTTGAACTCTAGAATCGATGGTAGTATAAATTTTGAGTCCGTCTCTATAAACATCGTATTCAGATCCGTCTGGTTTTTTATTTTCTTTCAACCAATTTTTCATAAATTCTCTCAAATATTCACGGAAATAGGTTGCAATTCCGTCTTTGTGACTTTCAGGATGGAATTTTAGAACAATAGGTTCTTTTTCCAATGAGGCTTTAACATTTTCTGTTAAAAAATGATTTTTTACCATTTGACCTAAAACCACATTTCTACGTTGTTGCACTTTTTCAAGTCGGCGAATTGGGTTATAAAGAGAAGGGTTTTTTAGCATTCCAACTAGCATTGCGCTTTCGGTTACATTTAAATCACGAGGTTCTTTTCCAAAATATACTTTTGCTGCAGAGCGAATCCCAACTGCTGTATTAATAAAATCGGCTTTATTAAAATACATTGCAATGATTTCATTTTTGGTGTATTGACGTTCTAGTCGTATGGCGATAATCCACTCTTTTGCTTTTTGAACAATTCTAAATGGTAAAAATTTTGATCCTTCACCATGAAACAATTGTTTGGCTAATTGTTGTGTTAAAGTACTTGCGCCACCGCTAGTTCCAAAACTGGCAATAGCACGTAAAGTTCCACGTCCATCCACCCCTGAATGCTCATAGAAACGCTCGTCTTCGGTTGCTACAAGAGCATCAACAAGGTGTTTTGGCAAATCTTGGTATTTTATAGAAGTTCTATTTTCATTGTAAAATTTTCCTATGGTAACACCATCTGCAGAAATAACTTCTGTGGCCAAATTAGAATCTGGATTTTCTAAATCTTCAAAGGAGGGCATAGATCCAAAAAGGCCCCATGAGGCTAAAAGGAAAAATACACAAATACCAATAAGGCTATAAGAAAAGATTTTCCAAAATTTCTTTTTGTAGTATTCGATGTCTTTAACGGGGGTGTTATTTTTTTTAACTGCCATACTATTATTCTAATGATTCGACTCTAAAACCAATTTCAGTAATTCCCTCTAAATCTTGAACGCCCTCTATTTTTCCTGTTTGGCGTACTGCTTGTTTGATGTGAATCTTATTGTTTTCTGAAGCTTTAAATTTCACACTTTCTTTGTAATACAATTTACTTTCTTTTATGTCGCTAAAGCCTTCGCCAAGAAGAGTGCCATCTACATCGGCCATTTCATATTCTAGTGTATCTACTTTGGTAAGTCCATTTGGTTGCTCAAGGGAAACAATTAAAAATAGATTATTAAATTTATAATCGTCATTTGCCCGAAGGTTAATAAACAAATTATATTTTTTTAATGTATCCATTTTTGGAAGTTCAAAAACGACTTCTTTTTTCATATTCCATGCGCTACCAACTGACTGGTATTCGTCAAAGACCCTTTTTTTATCGCAAGAAATGTAGAGTCCGGCAATAATAATTAAAAGAATGCTACTCTTTAGGCTCATTATTAATATTGGGTTTAATGGTATTTTCGTTAGGTCTGATTTTGTTATTTCCAAATGGTTTTCCCTGGTTTTTTTGCTGCTGTGGTTTATTATTATTGTTAGCCACTATTACATTTTCACCGGGGCGTTTGTTATTTCTATTTGGTTTTTTCTTTTTCTTAGGTTGATCAAATCTCGTAAGACTTTCTTGTCCCATGGCATTATTGAAATCTTTTTCAGGTTCAGAAACAATTTCTAAAGCAAAATCTTCAAGAGAAGAAACTTTGTTTTTCAATTTATTTTCCGCCATAATTTCTCTAACCTGGTCGATTTTTAATACATGCCAATTGGCAAAATTATTAGTGTAGGCAAACCACATTAACCCTTTAAAAATATCTTGTTTTTGACAAACGGCATCTCCTTTTTCGGTACTCAATTTAGTATCAAAGTCAGGGAAGGTTTTTAGCGCATCCATGTACGTATCCAACTCATAATTCAAACAACATTTCAATTTGCCACACTGTCCAGCTAATTTTTGAGGATTAAGCGACAACTGCTGGTAACGTGCCGCTGAAGTATTTACACTTCTAAAATCGGTTAACCAAGTAGAACAACACAATTCTCTTCCGCACGAACCAATGCCGCCTAATCTGGAGGCTTCCTGACGAAAACCAACTTGCTTCATTTCAATTCTGGTGTTGAATTCTTTGGCAAAATCCTTGATTAACAAACGGAAATCTATTCTTGCTTCGGCTGTATAATAAAAGGTCGCTTTTAATCCGTCACCTTGAAATTCAATATCAGAAATTTTCATTTCTAGTTTTTGAGCAATTGCCAATTCTCGAGCTCGAACTTTCATTGGCTCTTCTTTGTCTCTGGCTGCCGACCAAATATCGATGTCCCTTTGAGATGCTTTTCGGTACATTTTTAGAATTTCTGGGCTAGTGTGATTGACCCCTTTCTTCTTCATTTGAATTTTTACCAATTCACCAGTTAAAGTTACAATCCCAACATCGTGCCCTGGAGAAGATTCTGTAGCTACAATGTCTCCAATGCTTAAGGTTAGTTTTTCGGTATTTCTATAAAATTCTTTTCTACCATTCTTAAAACGCACTTCAACGCAGTCAAACGGAGCTTCACCATTAGGCAAACTCATGTTGGAAAGCCAGTCGAAGACCGTTAGTTTGTTGCAGCTATCGGTGCCGCAAGTCCCATTATTTTTACAACCCTTAGGCGCTCCGCCATCTGAAGTTGAACAACTTGTACATGCCATAATTATATTGTGGTGTCGTGACTAGCACAACGTAAGTTCATAACGATTAATGTGTAAAGATATTATTTTAATTTTAGGTTTAAAACTTTAAAACTTTAAACTTTATCTAAAACAGAAAAACCGCCATAACAATAGTAGTGATAGCGGTTTTTCAAATTAATTAAAATAGCTATTCTAAAATTTTATACAATTTGTCTGATAATCGAATTCGGAAGGGCAGTTTAAGGGTACAAATGTCACCAGCAAGGGCTTTTTTAGAATCGGTTCCATTGACGAGCATTTCCGTAAGTTCAATTTTTTGTTCTCCCGTTGTAACCCCTTTTATTAAAAGTTGGTCGCCAATATTAATTTCATTTT
>CAIJFC010000053.1 GCA_903819815.1 uncultured Bacteroidota bacterium | reverse complement strand
TTGATTTTTTAAATTTTTAAGAAGATTAATTAGCTATTTTTTATTTATCAATGATTACTTTAAAAGTCTTCGATTCTATATCATTTGAAATTCTTAAAAAATACAACCCGTTATAAACGGTGTCAGTTTCAATAATACTCAATGTACTTCCTTGCAAAATTTGACTTGTCTTTATTACTTTTCCCAATCCATCAATTAATTCTACTTTCAAATTATTTTCAAGCATCTGAGATTGAATAGCAATAAAATCTTGGGCAGGGTTGGGAGCAATCGTAATTTTAAAATTTGAATCTGTAAAATTAGTAGTCCCTAAGGTAGTAACAGCTTCCGAAATAGAAGTTACTCTTATAGCTGTTTTATTTCCATAAAATGTTGGCCCTACAACATATGGATAAGCAGAATTATGATTGGCATCGACAGTTGCAAAATAACAATAAATCCCATTAGGATATTCAGGAGTTACGCAAAAACGACCATTGTGGTCATCTAAATAACTTGGATCTGTAGGATGAGAAACAAATTCATAGTCTTCTCTGAAATATCCAAGTGGATAAGTTGCGCTAACAGCAGGTCCATCTAAAACATCAGTCCCGTCAGCCCAAACTGTTCTAGCGGTAATATTTCTATATTGATAACCCGATTTCATTCTAACTATTCCACCAGTCCCGTTAGTATTTGCATAAGCGTACGCGCCATAAATTGGAAAACCGTCATATGCAAAACCGATTAAAGGAGAATGTTCATTTGGGTTAATTACATACAATCCATCAGAAGGATAGGTTGAACAAACGGTTGAAATTACATTAAAATCCAATCCAAATGCGCTTGGATTTTGATGATGATGATAATTTCCCATTGCTGGATGAGCTTTGGAACAATCAAAACCCAATCGTTCACCTACTACAGCATCTCTGTTCCATTTTCCATCCCCCATACAAGGAGGATTAATTGGACCACCGCATAATGAACCTGTTGAATTTCTCCAAGAAACCCCATCACGATAGTCAAATAATGCAACTCCATTTTTAAATAAGCCGATATTACCTCCAGTTGTTGGTGTTGCAGTTCCTGTATTTTGAGTTGGATTTAATGAAAATTTAAATATAGCCCCAGCTTGTGAAGTTGCAAGTGATGGATTCCCATCTAAAAATGGTCCTGTTATATAAGCAGGAATTCCGTTGGTGGTAACATAAACCCAATTGGTAGAATATTGAACCGTTTGAACATTTGCTAAAACCGCATCAACAATTGGAGTTGGGTTTCCAGAAACATAATGTCTTCCTGTAATCCCTGTTGTATTTTGCAACCATTTTGTAATTATCGGATTGGTTTGTGCATGAATAACAGTAGATGATAATGCTATAATTGAGGTTAGAAATATTTTTTTCATAGTAATTGGATTTATTTTATTTTATTTAGACGAATTTATTGTCAAATTCTTGCATTTTTTTTATAATTTTTATCTTGGATAGGAAAAGCGTTTATCAAATAAAAATTCATTATCAGTCAAAGTCAGTAAGAAAGCAACTAAATCAACACGTTCATTATCAGTTAAATTCATTAGTTTTTGAAGCTGTTTTGGTAGGTTTTTATTATTTCCAAGTGAATTGTAATGTTTGACGACCTCTGTTAATTTTTCAAATCTACCATCGTGCATATAGGGATTTGTAAATTGGATATTTCGCAACGTAGGGACTTTAAATTTCAAATAATCTTCAAATTTTTCAGTAATTCTTTGTCTTCCAATATCGTTTAAAGTAGTATCTAGCGGAATGCCATTATTTTCATATTTTCCATTTGTAAATAGCGGTTCGCTATGACAAGAAGCGCAATTAGTTTTAAATAATTGATATCCATTTTGCTCTTGATTGGTAAATACAGCTTCTTTTCGCATTACTTTATCGTATTTTGAATTGGAAGAAACAAGCATTAATTCAAATTGAGAAAGTGCTTTCAAAATGCGTTGTCCTGTGATGTTATTATCGCCAAATGCAGCGAAGAATAACGATTTGTATTTATCACTTTTTCTAAGTTTCAAAACAACATTAGCCAAAGTTTCATTCATTTCTACAAGACTAGTAATCGGATTCAAAGGCTGAACGTCTAAATGATTTACACCCCCATCCCACATAAAACTCTTTGACCAAGCTAAATTCATCATGGTCATAGAATTTCGAGTACCAATTTTTCCATCTATTCCATGACTTAAAGAATGATCAACATGGGTAAATCCTGTTGCTTGTAAATGACAACTTGCGCAAGATATAGTGGAGTCTTTGGATAAAATAGGATCATAAAACAGCTGTCTTCCCAACTGGAATCCTTCTTCAGTAAGTGGATTTTTAGAAAAGTCATAATTGGGCTTTGGCCAACCTTTAGGGATTTGAAAATAAATAGGAGTAGACTTCAAAAAAGTAAATGCAAGTGATGAAACTAGGACGCTTCCAATTAATATTATAAAAGTGTACTTACTTTTCA
>CAIJFC010000052.1 GCA_903819815.1 uncultured Bacteroidota bacterium | reverse complement strand
TTCGTATGCACATCGCAAGGAGCGCCACATTGATGGCATTGCGAAACGATATCGTCAGTAATTCTTTCCCCTAATCGCTGATCAAAAACAAAGTTTTTACCAATGAATTTACTTTGTAAACCTTCCGCTTTTACTTGTCGTGTGTATTCTATGATACCGCCTTCCAATTGGTACACATTTTCAAAACCTTTGTGTTTAAAATAGGCGCTGGCTTTTTCACATCGAATGCCACCGGTGCAATACATTAATAATTTTTTATCTTGTTTGTGATCGGAAAGTTGGTTTTCAATAATTGGCAAACTCTCTCTAAAGGTATCTACATCAGGTTTTATAGCATTGGTGAAATGTCCAATTTCCGATTCGTAATGATTTCTCATATCGACCACAATAGTGTTTGGATCTTCGAGTAAATCATTAAATTCTTTTGCTTTTAGGTGAATTCCAATATTGGTGACATCGAAAGTATCGTCTACTAATCCGTCGGCGACAATTTTATCACGAACTTTAATGGTCAATTTTAAAAAAGAAAGATCGTCTTGCTCTACAGCAATATTCAATCGGATTCCCTTCATGAAATCATAAATTTCAATAGTGTCTTTGAAGGCATAAAAATTATCTGCTGGTAAGGAAAGTTGGGCATTTATCCCTTCGTTGGCTACATAAATTCTTCCTAATACATCGAGTGGGTTCCAAGCAAGGAATAAATCATTACGAAATTGTGTGGGATTTGAAATTTGCGCATAAGCATAGAATGACAAAGTAAGTCTTTGTTTTCCGGCATCGTCAATCATGATGGCTCTTTCTTCTGCGCTTAAGGTGTTGTACAGTTGCATGCTATAAACAGTTTAAGTTGAAAAATTATGTGAAATCTAAATAGAAGAAATCTGGAACAAAGATAATTTGAAAATTTGGAAATGAACCAATTTGAAAATAAAAAACCTCTTATAAATTAATTAGAAGAGGTTTTTGTAGTGTTTTTTTGAATTAACAATATTCGTTAAACGCGTCTTGCAAGTTTTCCGCGGTTAATTCTGCGGGACGACCTTCAATGTTATTTTTAATAGGTATTGAAGCCCTAATTTTTACTATGGACGAGTAAATTTTGCATCTAAAACAGAAAAGCATTAAAAACTAATATATAATGTTAATCTTACATTTTTTGTTTGAAATAGAATAATAATTTAATAAACTAACGTTTGGATGGCGTGAGGCAAAATAGAAATTGCAGTGGATTTTGTTCCTACACACAAATTATAATTAAGTTTTATATTGCTTTGATTCATAACAATCGTAACCACTTTTCCGTCTTTATTCAAGAAAGAAGTCGTTAATAATTGGCTTCTACTTGCAACACTGCTAATTCTCTTGGCTTCTTTTCCAATAAATTTAGAAAAATGACCAATGAAATAATACGAAGGGGTGTAGATTAAATCCCCTGATTTTAAATCGGCGTGAATTGGTGCAAAACAAAAATTACCTACGTGATTTGGACCTCCATTTTCATCGAGAAGAATGTTCCAATCTGTCCAACCCACGGTTCCATTATTGAAGTCGTTTATCATCGAGCGACCGTATCGTTCTCCATTTTTCCATAATTGGTAATTAGTCGCATTGAATTTTTCAACACATCCTTCAGTAAAAAGCAGGTTTTTATTTGGGTACATTTCGTGCACTTTTCCAACGTTTTCATACATTGGTTCTCCACCGCTCCAGGATTCATACCAGTGAAATCCTATTCCCCAAACATATTTATTGGCTTCTGCATCATCAAGAATGGTGCTTGCTCTTTGAGAAAGTAAATCTCGATTATGATCCCAAACTGTAATTTTTTTATCACCAAGTCCTGAATTTTTTAATGTTGGCCCCAAATAATTTTTAAGAAAATCACGTTCTTCTTCAGCTGAAAATATACAAGATTCCCATTTTTGAGTTGCCATTGGTTCGTTTTGAATAGTTAAACCCCAAACAGGAACACCTTCTTTTTCATAGTTTTTTATAAATTTAACGAAATAATTTGCCCATGATTGATAGAATTTAGACAATAATTTTCCGCCTTTAAGCATGTCATTACTGTCTTTCATAAATGCTGGAGGACTCCAAGGTGAAACGTATAAATTGATTTTTCCGCCTGCAATTTCGGTAGCTTTTTTTATCATTGGAATACGATATTTTTTATCGTGGTCAATGTTGAACGACTTCAAATCGGCATCGCCTTCCTGTATATATGTATAACTTTCAGAACTGAAATCGCAACTGTGGATGTTGGTTCTTATTAATGAATAGCCAATTCCTTTGTCTTTACTAAAATAGGAGTTTAAAAATTCTTGTTGTTTTTCATTGGATAATTTAGCATAAACTTCAGCACTTGCGTCGGTTATTGCGCCTCCAATTCCCAAAAAAGTTTGGAATGTTTTATTAGGATTTACAAATACGCAAAGTTGTGTTTCTAAAGGCTGTTTTAAATCAGAAAAAGTTAGGTTATCTGTTTTTGATAATCTTAAATTAGTACTATCTGCGGAAGTATAAACCGTAATTTTTCTATTATTAATAGAAAATGACATACTTGAATTTTTCCCTTTATTTTGTGAAAAAGAAAAAAGAGAAGTCAATAAAAGTATAATTAGAATTATTCTTTTCATTTTAATTGTATTATATTTTACCAAATAAAAGTTCCTACAGAACCCGATTCCAAAGAAATAGTTACCCATTTTCCGTTTTGTTTTATATTAAATATCTCTGTTGAATTCCCATCATTTTCAATTAGTAATACTATTTTTCTATTTGGTGTTTTGAAAGCTACGGTGTTTAAATTTCCACTTATAGTACTTGCAATTCTTACAGAACCAGTCGGAATAAATTTTGAAGCATGTGCAATAATATAATAACTCACGTTACGGATAAAATCGCCATTAGAAATTGTTAATGCTCCCTTACATTGGCTGCAACCGCCGGATGTATGTGGCTCAAAAGCGGCATTACTAGCCAAATTCCATTCTAATGCATTTTTGCTCCAATTTCTCATCGAACCAATGATAACATTTTTTGTGTGCCATTTTAAATCCCCTGCAAAATCTCCTGTTGAAGAAGTCCATTGTTCGGTAAAATAAATATTTTTATTTGGAAATGCCGTGTGAACGGTTGTTAAAGTACTTATATTTCCACCATACAAATGATAGGCAGAGCCATCAATAAATGGATTTGCATTAGAATCATTTAAAACGGATATTGGATATTCAGGAGTGTCACAATTATGATCAAAAACAACAATTTTAGTTGAAATTCCAGAAGTTTGAAATGCTGCTCCAAGTTTAATCACAAAACTAATTTGCTGGCTTGAAGTCATAACCATACTTGGATTATTAGCCCCATTCAATGGTTCGTTTTGAGGACAAACCGCATCAATCGTTATTCCTTGAGCTTGCATTGCTTGAATGTATTTTACAAAATATTGAGCATAAGAGCTATAGTAAATGGGGACTAAACTGCTTCCTGTTGAGGTGTAAATGTTTTTCATCCAAGTAGGAGCTGACCAAGGCACAGCCATTATTTTTATATTTGGATTTATCAAAATGATTTCTTTAAGTAATGGAATTAAATTTATCATATCAGGTGCAAGACTAAACTGTGTTTGACTTATGTCTGACTGCCCGCTAGGTAAATCATTGTATGAGAAAACGGATGAATTCAAATCGGAAGCGCCAATACTAATTCTTAGATAATTAACAGAAATGGAATTAGTAGCATTACCAAAAAGTTCTTGTAATAATTGTTGTTTTTTTTCGCTGCTCAAGCCATTAATTACTTCAGCACTTCCTCCAGTAAGAGTATATCCGAAACCATCTATTGTTTGAAAGCTTTGAGTTTCATCCACTTCAATATTTTGATATGCATTAGTTATGTTTTTAAAAACTAATTCTGTCACTTGTTTTTGCAACTTTATCGATTGATCTCCTTTGGTAAGCCAAAAATCAACCTCGTTTACCACTGGATTCGAAGGATTATTGACAAAATCATTAGATTGCGCACAACTTATGATTGTTGAAATTAGAGCCATAATTGAAAGAAATTTCATTGTTTTTATTTTTATTTTCATATTATTCAAACTTTATTTCTATACAAACAGGGAAGTGATCTGAAGGAAATCGTAAGTTTTTTGAATCCGTTAAAACGCCATATTTATTTACAATAATAGGACTGTTTTTTGTTAAAAAAATGTAATCGATTTGTTTGGTTGCAGGTTCATTATATTGAAAATTATTAAATGTTCCAAGAGGCCCAAATGGTTTTTCAACAGACAATTCTCGGCTGTCATTCATTATTTTTTTTAATGCAATGATTCTATTTTCATTGGGTTCGGAATTGAAATCTCCCATAAAAATCACAGGTAATTTTTGATCATTTACAATTTCTATTTTTGAAATAATCAATTCAATGCTTTTTGATCTGGCGACTTCTCCAATATGGTCTAAATGGGTGTTGAAAACCCAAAAACTTTTTTTTGATTTTAAATCTTTAAAAAGCGCAAACGTGCAAACTCGATTACAAGCCGCATCCCAGCCCTTTGAAATTTCATTTGGCGTTTCAGATAACCAAAAAGTGGATTCATTTGAAACTGAAAACCGTTCCTTTTTGTAAAATATATTAGAAGCTTCTCCTTTGCCAATCCCTTCTCTCCCAATTCCAATATGATTGTATTGAGGAAGCGCATTCGAAATATCAATTACCTGATTTGGTGTTGCTTCTTGAATTCCAAATATATCCGGTTCATAAAATTGTAACTGAGAAGTAAAAAATCCTTTACGATGGGACCAAGAATTTTCCCCATCAACAGCAATGTCTAGACGGATATTATAGGTCATTATTTTTATATTTTGAGAATGTAAAAAAACACTCAAAAGCATAAAAATTACTACGAAAACTTTTTTTATTGTATAATTCATAAAATGTAATTTAATCTGTTAAAGCTTCTGTTTAAAATTAAACAGAAGCCATTAACAGCAACAAAACTAAACTATTTTAGTAACCTGGGTTTTGGGTAAGATTAGGATTATTATCTAGTGATGATTGTGGAACTGGCCAAATCAAATCATTGACTCCTAAATTATTAATATACGGCATGGGTGTAAGTATACTAGTTTGAGTTGTAGGATTGTAAACAAGGTAGGTTTGCTGAGACAAAATTTCAATTGATTTTCCTTCTCTTTTCAAATCAAACCATCTTTGTCCTTCAAATGCTAACTCTAAAAAGCGTTCTTTAAGTATTTTATTTATTGCATCATCTTGAGAATTTGCAGGCGCCACATTTGCTATAAGTACTCTTGTTCGTATTTGATTTACCAATGCCATTGCACCCGATAGGTCTCCGGTATGTGCAAGAGCCTCTGCTTTTAAAAGTATAATATCGGCTAAACGAAAAATATAGAAATTTTGCGAACCATCTGTGGCTCTCATTTTCCATGGGTTAGGAAATTGAGTATAAGTAGTCCAATATGGATCTGCAAAAGTTGTAGGAAATTTTTTAATTGTAGTTAGCCTTCTTTTAGCATCTAATTCAAGACTTAAATTGTGAGATGGGGTATTAAATTTTTTCCAATTATTTCCAAGAAACACATTAGTACACCAACTGTTAACTGTACTTCCTTGACCTTCACCATTTACCTCCCAAATAGATTCTGCATTTCCTTCATGAAGGTTGTCAAATAAATTATCAAAAACAGGCATTAAGCTATAACCCCCATTAATAACTGCATTAGAATATTGGATACATTTTGCCCAATCTGGATTTGGCATAGTTGCATATACTTTAGCTAATAAAGCATTTGCTGCTCCTTTACTTGCTCTGAATTTACTTGAAGCAGATGAGTTAGATGTTGGTGCTTTCGCTAAAGCTACTTCACAATCGGCAATTATAGCAGCATATACTTCGGCAACAGGTTTTCTTGCTGGGTATATTGAAGGATATATTTGATCAAAATTTTCATTGTTTATTGATGTTACCGTTTCGTTTACTAATGGGAAATCCCCCCATGTTTGTACGGCTTGAAAACGAGTCAATGCCCTGATTAAAGAGGCTTCTCCAATCATTTCGTCTTTTCTAGCTTGGGGCAAATCGGGCACATTATTTACATAGTTTATTACAAGATTGCATCTTTTCACAAAATCATTTAACCAATTCCAATCTCTTGCAACAACATAATCGGTAGCAATAGTTCGGTATTCATCTATTTGAAAAAAGTCATCGCCATCTCCACCTGCGTAAGCCACATCAGAACCTGCATCACCTAGGAAAAAATAGTCAAACTGCCAGTATTCAATTCCAAAAGAAGCATTACAAGATTTCATAGCTAATTCAGCCTCGGCTGCGTTAGCTAGTAATTGTTCGTTTTGAGGCGGACTGATTTCATCGGTAATTGGCTCTGTATTTAATAGGTCACTACACGAAGAAAATAGCAAAGCACTTACTCCAAAAAGAACTATTTTTTTATATAAAATTGATGTATTCATGATTTGTATTTTTTAAATTAAAATCCTGCTTTTAAGCCAAAAATAAATGTTCTTACTTGAGGGTATGTTCCGTAATCAATGCCTTGACCTGTTCCGGTATTTCCGCCAAACGCACTAACTTCTGGGTCGAATCCTGAATATTTTGTCCAAGTAATTAAATTTTGACCTGTGGCATATAATTTTAAGGAGGTTAATCCTAAAAATAATTTTTTAAAATTATATCCCAAGGTTACCGCTTTCATTCTCACATAAGATCCATCTTCAATCCATCTAGTTGAATTGGCGGTTGCCGATATTCCTTGAAAATTAGAAGGACCTGCTCTTGGAATATCGGTAATTTGTCCTTCAGTTGTCCATCTATTAAGCACAACAGCCGATTGATTTTTATTATCTTTCATACCCTCTAAATCAATTCGAGAGGCATTGAATATGTCATTACCCTGGCTACCTGTCAATAACATATCCAATGATAATCCTTTAAATGAAAAAGTATTTGTTATACCAAAAGTACAATAAGGCATGGCATTTCCAATAATGGTTTGATCCTCTCCAGGTTTAATTACCCCATCACCATTAAGGTCTTTATACTCCAGTATTCCTGATGTAGGATTTACTCTGTCAACAACATAACCGTAAAAATTACCTAATGAGCCTCCTTTTTCAATTCGGTTAACATTAGCATATCCAGAGTATATAACATCAGAGTAATTCCCCATTTCCAAAACTTTATTAGTAATAAATGAAATGTTAAAATTGGTATTCCAATTAAAGTCACTTTTAAAATTTATTGTATTTAAAACCAATTCTATCCCTTTGTTTTCAAGTTTTCCACCATTATACAAATAAGGAATATTGAAAACACTAATATTATTAAACAAATTAGATGTCGTTTTTAGGAACACATCAAGATTTAATTTCACCCAATTATTTAACAATCCTAAATCTAATCCCATATTAAAATCAGAGGTTGTTTCCCAAGTTAAATCAGTATTTATATAATGTTGTAATGTTCCATGATCATCGCCAAGTAATCCAAAAGAAGAATAGTCACTAACTCCGTTAATATTTCCAGACTGGCCCCAACCTCCTCTTAATTTTAATTCAGAAATAGTATGGTGGTTTTTAAGTAAGTTTTCATTTGAAATTATCCATGCAGCAGAAATCCCTGGAAAGTAACCCCATTTATGCCCTTTTGCTAATTGGGACGCTCCGCTTGCTCTAAAGACAGCATTTAATATATATTTTTCTTTGAAATTATAGGTTGCTCTACCAAAATAGGACACATAATTTTTTTCTCTTGCAATTGTATCGGACGCCTGTCTATTAATTAGCATCATTTGTGAAATATCTAATTCTCTTAAATTTGTAGCAAATCCCGTTCCTTCAATTTTTAATTGATCGTATCTTTGTTTTTGAACACTGCTTCCCACCATTAAATTTAAATCATCATTTAATGATTTTAAGACATAATTTAAAGTGTTTTCTAAATTCCAATTGTAATTAACAGCGGTGTGTTCGCGTCCAATTCCTTTTGTGTTTGCAGGAGCAGAAGCTTCGCCCCGACCATAATTGGATCTAAAACTATCAACAAAAAAATCATAAACACTTCTTGAAAAATCTATTGTTGACGAAGGTTTCCAAACTAAATTTTTTGCTAATGTGATATCTAGCCCTAAGTTAGATAAATACCTACTCACTTTTGTTTCTTCCTGACGACTTTGAAACGATACTGGATTTTCTAATGATGCAACAGGATTTGCGGCAAATTGTCCGTCAAGTTGTCCGCCAGCTGCCGAACCTCCAACAAAATTATCAGCATAAACGGGTAGAAAAGACGGGGTAGTTAATGTGCTAAGGATAACACCGCCTTGGTTGGCACTATTGTTATCACTAGTATTGTTTAATCTAGTTTGAATAATGTTCATGTTAGCATGTGCTTTTAACCAAGGATTTGCATCAATATCAAGGTTAATTCTACCTGAAAATCTTGAAAATTCAGAAGGACTTACAATACCTTTTGTAACTTGATAACCTAATGAGGTAAAAGCTTTTATTCTATCAGTTCCGCCAGTATATGATAAATCGTAATTTTTATCTATTCCTGTTTGGAAAACTAAATCTCTCCAATTGGTATTTATGCCAACATATTTTGCGTCATCTATATAACCAACATATCCTGAATTAATACTGCTCATTAAAGTTCTATACTGTCCTGGATTCAAAACGTCTATGTTTTTAACAATATTTGAAGTTCCAAAATAAGAAGTGAAACTAAATGTGTTTTTATTGGATTTTCCTCTCTTAGTGGTTATTAAAACTACACCTGCACTTCCATTAACGCCATAAATTGCGGTTGCAGTTGCATCTTTTAATATTTGAATATCTACAATGTCATCAGTACTAACTCCACTACTATCATACGTTTGAACTCCGTCAATTACAAACATGGGATTATTTCCTGAATTAATTGAACTTAAACCTCTTATTCTAATATCTAATCCAACGCCTGGTTTTCCAGATGGTTGAATAACATTTACTCCAGCAGCATTTCCCTGTAAAGCTTGTCCGACATTAAATAAAGGACGATCATCAAATGCATCTGATTTTACAGTTGAAATAGCATTGGTAATATTTTTCCGTTTTTGCGAACCGTATCCAACATTAACAATAACTTCCTCTAATTTATTAGCTTCTTCGTATAATGTAATGTTTAAAACTTGACTTTCTTCAATTTTAATTTCTTGAGATTCAAATCCAATATTCGAAAACACAACAATATCGTTTGCATTCACTTTTATTAAATATTTTCCATCTAAATCGGTGACAACTCCTGTTTTAGTTTTTTTAATACTAATGTTTACACCAGGAATGCCAGTATTAGTTTTAGAATTCAATACGACACCATTAATATTAAAAGTTTGTGCTTTTGCTATAACAGTAATCAAAAGAAATAGTAGCCCTATAAAATGTTTAAATTTCATGATGTATGATTTTAATTTAGTTTCATTTATGAACTATTTTGACATTTGAAATATGATTTTTATTTTTTTCGGTCAATTTTTTCGATTAAAATGTTCAAAAAAAATTTAAATTGATTGATTTGGAATGAAAGAAATTAGCATAAAAATAAACCAACTACAGTTTTTTAATTTTAATTCATTTTATAAAAAAGTCCCTTACACCGACCTAACGTTGAAAGGGACTAAATTTTACTTATATTAATTTTTAACTAATTTCACAGTTTCTATTGCTGAAATAGTCGAAACTCTTGCAAAATATATTCCTGAATTTAAGTTTGAAGCATCTATAATTACTTCATTGGAAGTTACATTTTTTGTTAAAACAACTTTCCCTAACAGGTCAATAATTTCAATAGAATTAATTTGACTTGTAGAAGTAATAAAAGTCCAGTTATTTGTTGTAGGATTTGGATATACTTTAAAATTACTTTTAGTAAAATTATCGGTTAAAAGATTTGGAACAAAACTATAAGCCAGCGTATTTCTATTAAAAGTTATATCATAAGTACCTGCTGGCACTGCGATATTTGTATTTGAACCACCGCCAGTTCCATTTGGAAAAGAAGACGGAGTAGTTGTTGATCCATATGCAACAGCCCAATCATGATTATCTCTGAATTTTAATTCGGTAGCTGCAGGGAATTGCTTTCCAAGAGCAGTGAAGTTTATTCCATCAGGAGAAGTCATATCAATATCTGCAGTTCCTCCCCAGTTATTGAAACCACCAACGATGGAAACAGTTACATTTTGAAAGCTGTATGCCCCAGTACTTTTAACAAAAGTAACATTATACGTAGCAAGATTAAGCGGAATAAGTGTTCCCGTCTGAGTTCCTGTTCCTGTAGGAAAACCAGAACTTGACCATTGATTAGATGTAGTAGCCTCAACAAATTTAGCTGTTCCAACAGTGCACGGGAGACTTTTCTTGTTATAATCATTTCCGTTGGTAGTTACTAAACTTACATCGGTTGCTCCAATTGCGGATCCTGTAATTTTTATTACAGCATTTGTTCCTCTTAAAGTAAAGCTATAAACAAGTGTAGTTCTATTAAAAGCTACGTCATAAATACCCGGAGGAAGCGTTAAATCTGCTGCATTTGAAGTAATTAATGTTCCTGAAGTAGCAGATACATTAGCAACAGGCACCCCAAATTGATAGGTCCAATCATGATTGTCTCTTAATTTCATATGGATAACAACATCAGGAGCGTTTGGAGCAAATGTATAATTTGTTTTGGTGTAATTAACATTATCTGTTGTTTCAAAATCTATATCAGTTCCCCAGCCACTTCCAACAAAGTTACCTATCATACTTACAACAGTAGGTTCAAAAATATACTCTGCGGGAGCAGTTGAAGTATTTTTGACAAAATAAGCATTATAAGTTCCTGCAGGAACTGGGATTAATTGACCTGTAACAACAGGGCCACTTGGGAAAGCACCCCCCCATTGATTCGTTGTCCCTGCTTCAATAAATTTGGCATTTCCACCAGGAAAAGTAATGCTTTTTTTATTGTATGCAGATCCGTTAATTGTAGACATTTGAATATCTGCAACCAAACCGCCACCATTTATTTTAATAACAGAATTTGGATTTATTCCTGGTGTAAAAGCATATGCTTTAGTGGTGATGTTATAGGTTACGGACCAAAAACCTAAAGTTCCAACAATATTATTATTAAAACCAGCGACATTTGATCCTGCAATTCCAATTGGAAATCCTGGAGCAACAGTTGCAGAGTTAAAGCCATAAGTTGTTGCCCAATCTGCAGCTTCAGCAAACTTCATGTTTCCATCTCCAACGATTTCAAAATTTGTTTTTGAGAAATTAACACCATCTGTTGATGTTAATGTTACAGCTCCTGGCTGTGTCCAGCCACCCGTTCCGGTTCCTGTAAGTGTTACAGTTTGAGCAAAAGTAGTGAAAACAAATACTAAAGTAAAAAATAATAAGTGTAATTTTTTTTTCATAATTTCTATTTTTTTTGTTAAATAATTATTAATTTGAAACAAAAGTATGGTATTAAATTGATAGTATTCAATAATAATACCTTACAAAAACACATCAAAACTTAAATATTAATATAACAAAAACACATCAAAAATTAATTAAATTATTGATTTTAAAGTATTTAAAAACTATAATCTCTTTAAAAAAACATTTATTTTTAAAAATAAACACTACATTTATAAAAAAGTTACTTTTTGGGAATTGTTTAACTCCAAGAGTACATTTTTTCATTTCTAATTAGTAAGTTATACTTTATATTTTATGAAATTTGCAATAAAATTTTTTTTATTATTGTTGCCATTCCAAATTCTCGTTGGTCAAGTAAAAGATATTGGTTTGCCAGAAATTAGAAACTTCAAACGAACTGAATACAAAGGGGAAACTCAAAATTGGAACATTGATCAGGATAAAAACGGAAACATTTATTTTGCAAATAATAGTGGTCTTTTTCAGTTTGATGGAGCTTCTTGGCATAAGTTCACCATTCCAAATTCAGCTTCTATCAGAAGTTTAAAAATTGACAATTCAGGTAAAATATTTGTTGGCGGATATAATGAGTTTGGATATTTTAAACCCGGAATAAATGGCAAATTAATATATTATTCTCTATCTAAATTGGTAAAGAAAAATGATTCAAAAATCATTGATTTTGTATGGAAAATTCAGGTTTATAAAGACATTGTCGTTTTTCAAACTTTTGAGAAAGCATACCTTTATAAAAATAATACGATTCAAGTTTTAAACGCTCCAAAAAAGTTTCAATTTTCATTTGTTGTTAATGAAAAACTATATTTTCAAGACGCATCCAAAGGCATAATGGAATTTAGAAACGATTCTCTTTTTCCATTGCCAAATACGGATATTCTTAACACAACTGAAGTTTGGGGAATGTTTGCAATAACAGAAAATAAAATACTTATTGCAACTATCGACAGAGGAATATATGTATATGAAAATGATGCGATTGCGCCTTGGAACACTGAAGCAAATGATTTTATTAAAAAAAATAATTGCTTGGGCGGAACAATCATAAATAATACTTTTATTGTAATTAATTCCGTTTTGGATGGAGTGATAATTTGCAATAAAGCGGGGCAAATTATTCAACATATTAATAGAAGAAACGGACTTCAAAACAACACGGTTTTAACTTCTTTTATAGACAGTAAAAATAATCTATGGCTGGGATTAGATAACGGAATTGCATTTGTAAATGAAAATTCCCCTTTCACTTACTTTGGAAATAGTTTTGAAATTAGTACCGTTTATGCTTCCGTAGTTTATAACGAAAATATTTATGTGGCTACAAATCAGGGTGTTTTTTATCACAAATGGGGTGAATCCTTTAAAGATGATTCCTTTAAACTTGTTGAAGGAACAACTGGACAAGCCTGGGATATTCAGGTAATTGACAACAAATTGCTATGTGCTCACAACAAAGGAGCTTTGCTAATATACCCAAATCAAAGGGTTGAAATACTAAATAACAAAGGGTTTTGGGGCTTCAAACAAATTCCTAATAATCCAAATTATTTAATAGGTTCTGGTTATGATGGTTTTTCATTATTTAAAAAAAATAATTTTGGGTGGCAATTTAAAAATAAAATTGAAGGCTATGGAAAATCAGTAAATAAATTTGAAATAGACAATCAATTTATTTGGTTTAAGAAAGACGAAATCGCATTTCAACTTGAATTAAAGGATAATTTAACAGGCTTTAAATCAATCAGGAACTTTAATAATCTATCTGACAATATTAAAGGAATTGGAAGTATTCAGAAATTAAAAAACCATCTCTCTTTTCAAATAAACAATCAATTTTACAGCTATTCTAAAGAGCAGGATTTGTTTTTTGAAGACAAAAAAATGAGTGTTTTATTTAAAGATATTCCAGCTATAAAGTCATTAAATGAAGATAAATATGGTAATATTTGGTATTTTTATGGAGAATCAATGGGCGTATTAATGAATGAAAATTTCGGAAAATATAAAAATATTTCTGCCCCATTTTCTAATTTATCTGGAAAATTAGTTTCTAATTATGAATCTGTAAATACAATAAGTCCAAATAATATTTTTATTGGGTTAACAGATGGATTGGCTCATTATGATTCTGGTTTACTTCAAAATTCAACTTCAATACCAGTTGCTTATATCCGAAATTTTTCGTTTGCTAATGACAGTCTTGTTTTTGGAAACGGAAGACAAAATACCAAAAAAATCGTTATCCCCTATTCTTCTAATCATGCTAAATTTACCTTTTCATCCCCGTCGTTTGAGAACGTTGAAAATGTAGTTTATTCCTATAAATTGGAAGGTTTTGATGAACGATGGAGTAATTGGGCAGCTTCCCCAACCAAAGAATACACTAATTTAAGAGAAGGAGATTACTCCATGAAAGTAAAGGTTAGAAACAGTTTTGGGATTGTTTCCGATGAAGCAATTGTCGCATTTACCGTTTTGCCACCTTGGTACAGGCATTTTTTAGCATATCTCTTTTATTTAGTAGTAATTGTCATTTCGATATTTGTTTTGAAACAACGGGTTAATATTAAAATACGTCAAAACAAATATTACGAAACGTTAGAACAAAGACGTCTTTATTTAGAAAAAGAATCGAAAATCAAGGAAGAACAGTTTGAATTAGAGAAAGAAATTGAGCGTTTAAAAAATGACAAACTTAAAATTAAAATTTTATTAAAAGATAAGGAACTTGTAAACAATACCTTACAAGTAGTTAAGAAAAATAAAATCTTAAATGGAATCATTCATAAATTAAAAGATATTAACTTAGAAACTTTTGACGAATCAACAAAATTCCAATTTACCAAACTCAATAAAAGCATCGTTAAAGAAGTAAATGCAGATCACAGTTGGAAAGATTTAGAGAAACACATTAAGAATGTACATTTTGATTTTCTAAAACGTTTAAAAGATAAATATCCAACTATTTCGCCTCGTGAATTGGATTTATCTACCTATTTATTAATGAATATGTCAACTAAAGAAATTGCTGAAATAATGAATATATCAAATGGCGGAGTAGAATTAGCTAGATACAGACTTAGAAAAAAATTAGATTTAAATAAAAAAGAAAATTTAATTGGATTTTTAATGGTAATATAAATAGAAACTACCCTTTAGATAGCTTCTATTAATTTATTATTAACGTAGGACCAGTTTTATTTTAACAATATTCGTTAAACGCGTTTTGCAAGTTTTCCGCGATTAATTCCGCTGGGCGACCTTCAATGTGATGACGTTCTAACATGTGCACCAATTCACCGTTTTTGAACAAAGCCACGCTTGGCGATGAAGGTGGAAAAGGGAACATGTGTTTTCTTGCAGCATCAACGGCATCTTTGTCCACGCCGGCAAAAACAGTTATTAAGTTGGTTGGTTTTTTAGCGCCACCCAAACTCATTTTTACTCCTGGACGAGCATTTCTTGCCGCACAACCACAAACAGAATTAACAACTACAAGCGTTGTTCCTTCTAGTTTTAATGCGTTTTCCACCGCTTCGGCACTGTGTAAATCTTGAAATCCAGCAGCTGTAAGTTCAGCTTGCATTGGAATTACCATTTCTTCTGGATACATAATTATTTATGATTTAATATTGTTGATTTCTGAATTTAGATTGTAAAATCTGCTACAAAGATAAAGAGAATTACAGTTTAATTATTATTTCAATTATAAAGTTTTGTTATAGTTTGATATTAAATGAATATCTAAAGATTAAGGCAAATAAACCCTTTACAAAAAGCCCTTTTGGGCATTTCCAAATGATTTGTAAATCTTCCCAAAATGAGGTTTCTTCATCTAAAAATTTGAAATTCAATTGGGGATTTGGTTTTGTGAATAGCGCAGAGAATATGGTTGCCCCTATTTCATTTTTTCTGTATAAAATGTCTAATAATAACAAGTCGTAAAACCAGAATTTATTTATTTTATGAAACTGCTTGAAGTCTGTTTTAGTTTGAAGAAATTGGATTAATTGCGTTGATTTTTTATCGGCATTTTTGAAAGTATATCCGGTACTTGCTTTTGTCCAACCTCCAGCCGAACCAATATTTAGTACTCTTTTGGTGTTGTTTTTCCAAAATGGGAAACACGACATAGGGATGCTTCCGCGTTCTTTTTCGACAATTTTATAATTGGTAATTCCTAATTTTTGAATGTAAAGTTCAATTTCCGATTCGTATTCTGAGGTTTCTAAATGCGATTGCGAAAAGAGCGTATATTCTAAGAGCGCTTCTGTTTTTGAGGTTGGAAGCACATACATGAACCGTGTATTTCCTTTTTGTTCCACTGAAAAATCCATGAACATTGCTTGTTCCGGATTGAAGATTTCCTGTTCTGTTTGAATGAACCAACCTATAAAATGCTGTTTCAAAAGCGGAAATCGGGTTTGATTTTCAACTTCAAATGGATTTAGAATGCTGTTGAATAATTGATCGCAGGTATAAATTTCCGAACTTCCGTGTACAGTAATTTGATTTTCAACTTCTTCAACTTCTACTACTTTTTGATTTTCAAATGTGATATTTTCTTGTTTAGAAATTTCATCTAAAACAAAATTATAAAAGTCAATACTTCTAATTTGATTGTATTTTTTGGGTGCTAAATCAATTTCTACCAATTGGTTTGGATTTGCATAAAGGGCTGGATTCCATTTTTTAGTAACTATTGTATCCCAAGTTTCACTTTTTTCTTCCCAAAAACACCAAGTTCT